>JAKONH010000117.1 GCA_022702045.1 Spirosomataceae bacterium | reverse complement strand
CCATCGCCGGTTACCAGACGCAACTACTGACGCACTCGATCGACGTGTTTGAAAACCGGCAGAACAGCGCACCCATTCACATTGGTGCGTATACGTTTGTTGGTACGAACTCGGTTATACTGGGCGGGGCCGTTCTGCCGGATCGCTCCGTGCTGGGTGCCAAATCATTACTCAACAAAGCATACAGCGAAGAATGGATGCTATACGCGGGTGTGCCAGCCAAACCGGTTCAGGCCATCCCGTCGAGTGCCCGCTATTTCACCCGCGCCGAAGGCTTTGTCGTATAAACTATCAGGAACCAGCCGTATGACTATTCTTCACGTCGTTGCCAACATGAACCCGCAGTCGGGTGGCGTTTGTCAGGCCATCCGAACCATCGTTGACGGGCTGGACCGGCGGGGAATTCAGAATGAAGTAGCCACAATCGACGCACCTGACGCGCCTTACCTGGCGCCGTACTCATTTCCGGTTCACGCGCTGGGACCGGCAGCCAACGGTTGGCAGTACAGTGCCCGGCTGCTGCCCTGGCTACTCGACAACCTGACCCGGTTTGACACCGTTATCGTGCACGGGTTGTGGCTCTACCCCAGCCATGCTGTCCGCAAAGCCATGACGCAGTTGCGGCAATCGTCATCGGTACAGCTCCCCCGCTTTCTGGTGATGCCCCACGGCATGCTCGACCCATGGTTTCAGAAAGCCAGTGGTCGACGCATCAAAGCCATGCGTAACTGGGCGTACTGGAAGCTGATCGAACATAAGGTTATCAATGAAGCCGACGGCCTACTGTTCACCTGCCAGACCGAACTGCTGCTGGCGCGGGAGCCGTTTCGGCCGTACCATCCCGCCCGTGAGCTAAACGTGGGGCACGGGATCGCCGACGTACCCGCCTTTGATCCGGCCATGCAGGTCGCTTTTCAGGAACGGTGCCCGACCCTGAATGACCAGCCTTACCTGCTATTTCTGAGCCGTATCGACGCTAAAAAGGGTGTCGACCTGCTGGTCAATGCCTATGCTGCGCTGGTACAGCAGCAGGCATCGTTACCCCAACTGGTAATTGCCGGGCCGGGCCTTGATTCGCCCTACGGTGAGCAGATACGGCAACAGGTGGCGCAATCGCCCGCGCTGGCCGACAGGGTGCTGTTTCCGGGTATGCTCACCGGTGATGCCAAATGGGGTGCATTCTACGGCTGCCAGGCGTTTGTGCTGCCAAGCCATCAGGAAAACTTTGGTATTGCCGTGGTCGAAGCACTAGCCTGCGGAAGCCCGGTACTGATCTCGAACCAGGTCAACATCTGGCGCGAAATCGACACGGCGGGTGGTGGACTGGTAGGCGCTGACACGCAGGCTGGTACGCAGCAGCTACTGATGGATTGGCTACGCCTGTCGCCCGGTGAGCAGCAAACGATGCGTACGCGCGCCCGTCAGACATTTCAGCAGCATTTTTTCATCGATCCCGCCACCGAACGGCTAATCGATGCCCTTGTACTTAACGATCATCAAACCACGGTTTCACATGGTTAACCAGGATACATTTACGGGTCCATCCTTCTCGCTGAAGAATCGCCTTGGCCGGTTGGTCTGGGGTATCGTGGCCGCTCTTTTCTTTCGGCTCTCTCCCCGCCCCTTTCACGCGTGGCGTTCGTTTCTGCTGCGCTGCTTCGGAGCAAAGGTCGGGCGGGGTGTTCACGTCTATCCGGGCGTAAAAATCTGGGCTCCATGGAACCTCGACCTTGGCGATGAATGTGGTGTCGCCGACGGTGCTATTCTGTATTCGCTGGCCCGCATCAGCCTTGGCTACCGAACGGTTATCTCGCAGGGTACGCATCTCTGTGCCGGCACACACGATTATACCCGCCCCGGCTCACCGCTGGTTGCCTACCCGATTCAGATCGGCGATCTGGCCTGGGTCGCAGCCGAAGCCTTTGTTCATCCGGGCGTAACCGTTGGCGAGGGCTGTGTCGTTGGAGCCCGCTCGGTCGTTACGCGCGACATGCCCGCCTGGATGGTCTGTGCAGGTCATCCCTGTAAGCCGCTGAAAGAACGTCAGATGGTCGACAATCAGCCTGCTGTAGCTGGACCGGCCGTACCACAGCCCGCTTGATACTCAGTCTGTCTCCGTCATCAACTCGCCATTGAAAGCCTTATGATCTCTGTACTGATTCTAACCAAAAACGAAGAAAAAGACCTGCCCGGCTGCCTGAAATCGGTGGCCTGGTGCGACGATATACACGTGTTTGATTCGTTGAGCGACGATCAGACCGTTGCTATTGCGGAAGCAGCGGGGGCGCACGTCACCCAGCGCCGGTTCGACAACTGGTCGGCGCACCAGAACTGGGGACTCGCCAACATCGCCTTCAAACATCCCTGGGTACTTTATATCGACGCCGACGAACGCGTATCCGATAGCTTGTACGCATCGCTACAGCGCTTCGATCCAAGTCAGTCTGACGCTATAGCTTATGAAATTCAACGGCGTGACTTCGCCTGGAATGGTACCTGGCTCAAGCATGCTCAGATATCACCGTATTATCTGCGCCTGTTTCGGCCCGAACGCATGCGCTACGAACGGCTGGTGAATCCGGTATCGCTACCCGACGGCCCAACGACCCGGCTGGCTGGCTTTCTCGATCATTACCCATTCAGTAAAGGCCTGCGTGCGTGGTGGCAGCGTCACCTCAGCTACGCCGATATGGAAGCAGCAACCCATATGACAAACATGGCTGGCGCAACGACGTTCTCGCTGCGAAAAGCCTTATTCGGCGCTGATTTCACAGAGAAACGCTTTCACCAGAAAGGTCTTTTTTATCAGATGCCCGGCCGGCCGTTCATCAAATGGCTATATATGGTCGTTGGACGACGGGCGTTTCTGGACGGTGGAGCGGGTGTTACGTACGCCACGATGCAGGCCATCTACGAATACTTCATCGTGCTGCGGACCCGCGAACTTCAGCAGCAGGCAGTAGCGACACAGGTACCTGCTGATAAAAAACGTATACCCGAGGTAGTAGCGGTCAATAACTAAACCCTGTCTATGTCCCGGTTTCTCCTGTACGGACTGATGGTGACAGGCATTGGCCTCGTCTTTTTCTTTAGCTGGATACCACAACCCCGGCTGGAGCTGACAGCCCTGCTACCCGACTGGCTAAGCCGCTGGGCCGATCAGGACGCCAATATGAATCTGCGGACGGCTATTCCCCTGCTGTTTCTGGGGCTGGTCGCCGGCATCTGGCTGGTCAGTGCGCGTCGGTCAGTACAAAGCTGGGGGCTAACCTGGCTGGGACTGGTCGGGGTTGTAGCCCTGGCGGAGGCCGGACAACTGATTCAGCCGCTGCGCCACTTCGACTGGGGCGACATTGGCTGGGGGGCAGTCGGGAGTGCGGCCGGCCTAGTGCTGGCGGGCGGTTTGGGTCGTCTGCTAATCCCACACCGATCGGCGGAGAACCGCCCTACGTAAATAAACATAGTAACTGGTCATTCGAACGGCTAACCGTATTTATGGAAAACAAACGTATCTTAATTTATAGTCAGGCATTTGCCCCCGATCACAGCGGTATCCCCATCTACGCGTCGGACTTCGCATTCTATTGCGCGGAAAAAGGCCACGATGTCGACGTAATTACCGGATTTCCGTTTTATCCGCAGTGGAAAAAACGCCCGGAAGACAAAGGCAAACTGTTCGCAAAAGACGTCATCAACAACGTCACGATTCACCGGGGTTACCTTTATGTACCGGAGAACCCGTCGACATTCGGCCGTATTCTGCACGAACTGTCGCTGGCCTTTTTTGCGCTAATCAATTCCTGCCGGGTCAAACGCCCCGACGTCATCGTTGTCTTTACAACGCCCGTCATCATCGGCGTACTGGCAGCTTTCATGAACCTGTTCTGGCGTCGGAAGCTGGTTATCAACGTACAGGACTTTCAGGTCGAAGCCGCGCATTCACTCGGTATGCTGAGCGATTCCCCCGTGCTGAAAGCCACTGAAGCACTGGAAGTCTGGAGCTATAACCAGGCCGATTACGTATCCAGCATTTCCGACAGTATGCTCGATCTGTTGCGCCACCGGAAGCAGCTGCCGGCGGAGAAAGTACTGTCCTGGCCCAACTGGAACCACAGCGACGATAGCACCACGGAGCGACCACAGGCGGGTCTGTTCCGCAAAAAATATGGCTTTTCGGCGGATACCAAGCTGATCGGTTACGCCGGTAACGTCGGTAAAAAGCAGGGTCTCGACGTCATGCTCGACGCAGCCCTGTCGTATGCCAGCACGCCGAACCTGCATTTTCTCATCATCGGCGAAGGGGCCGATCTGGAACGACTCAAAGAGTACGCAGCCAGCAAATCGATCCCGAACGTTACGTTCATGCCGTTTCTCAATCCGACCGAATACCTGACGTTTCTGGCCGACGTCGACGCGGTGTTCATCGCGCAGGTCAAGGTTGCGTTCGACATTTATTTTCCGTCCAAGCTGCTCGGTATTATGGCGATGGAACAACTGCTGATCATCAATGCCGACGCCGGTTCTGAACTGTATAAAACAACCAAAAAGCACGATCTGGCACTGGTCAGCGACTACGGCGACATGGACACCCTGCGCCGGCAGATCGGGCTCGTCCTGAGTAATGACCCGATCGTAGACCGGTACAAGACGGCGGCCGGTCAGTTTGTTCGTCAGTTCCGACGCGATGTGGTGCTATCCCGTATTCTGTCTACCCTCACTGAAGCGCCCGTAGCCGTACCGTCGCTAAAAGAAGCTACGCTGTAATGACTGCCTACGACGCGCCTGTTGCCCAACTTAATAGACAACACCTTGCTCAGTGGCTCGGTGGCTGCACACTCATGCTGCTATTTTTTTTCAGCACGAGCAACCCGGCTGTCGGGCAACAGGCACGTCCGCTTCAGTTTAGCTACGCGCTGACCGACTCGGCCACCACCTCGGCCGGACTCTTCGATCAGGACTCCACCCTGATGAACACCCTGTGGGCGGCCAGACCAACCCCCCCCGGCAGCTTCTCGGCCGCCGTTCCCCCCACCGACCAGACCGGACGCGCCCTGCCACCGGGCAACTACCATGTCCGCGTCCTGGCCAGCCGCGTGCGCTACGCCTGGCAGGGCGTGCTGGCCAACTCCTCGGCCACCGCCCGAACCCCGCCCCCCCAGCAGCACCGCGCCTTCCAGCCCATCCAGGCCATGGCCCTCAGCCCCGACGGCCAGACCACCTTTGCCGCCCTGGGCTACGCCGAGGGCAACCCCGCCCAGATCCGATTCGACCCCCGCCAGCCCCAGGCCCGCACCGAGCTGTTTGCCAAGGGCACCACCGACCAGGCCTCCCGGCTGGTGGCCACCGACGGGCAGGCCGTCTACTGGGGGGGCTACGAGGGGGTCTCCAACGGGGGGCGCTGGTTTGTCTTTGCCACCAGCGCCAGCACCCACGCCGAGCTGCGCTTTGCCAGCGGGCGGCCCCTGGCCATGACCCACGGGCGGACCTACAGCTCGTGTCTGGACGTCATCGAGTCGGCCGATGGGCGGCAGGGCGGTCTGGCCGTGCAGGTGCGGGGCCGGTTTGTGTTTGTGAGCCACCCGGCCCTGCACCAGCTGCGGGTGTTCGACAAGCAGACGGGCTCGCTGGTAGCCACCGAGTTTGTCAACGACGGGGGCAGTCTGGCCGTCGACAGTGAGGACCGGCTGTGGGTGGTCGACGGGCAGACGGTGGTACGCTACTCGGTGAGCGAGCAGGGTCGGCTGAGCGGGGTGGAGCAGCGGCTGGGGGATCTGGTGGCGCCGGTGGCGGTAGCAGTGCGCCCTCAGGACAACACGGTGGCGGTGCTGGAGGGGGGTGCCCGTCAGCAGCTGCGGGGTTACTCGGGCCGCGATGGTTCTTTGCAGTGGGTGCGGGGGGTGTTGGGGGGCTACCTGACGGATCCATTGGTGAGCGATGATAAGTTTTATGTCTCTGACGGGTTGGGGGTCAGTGATGGGGTTTTTTTGGCCTACGGCGTTGACGGCAGTCTGTGGGTTGGTGACGGGGGTAATTACCGGGTGCAGCACTTTGGGGCTGGTGGGGGTGGGGGTCCGGGTGGTCTGGTCGACCGCATCCAGTACCAGCCCCACAGCTACAGCAGTCAGGTGGTGGCTGGCAGCGGGGGCCGCCGGGTGCTGGGGGAGTATCTGGAGTACGGAGTGGACTACAGCAAGTCGGCGGTGGACGGGTGGGTACTGGTGCGCAACTGGCGGGGCAGCATCCCGGCGTCATACTTCAACGAACGGTCGCTGAACTATCTCTTCATCACCGATGTCTTTAAATCAGTAACCACCCTCAGCAACGGTCGTACATACGGGCTGCTCAAACAGATTTCTACCAGCCGATGGA
>JAKONH010000090.1 GCA_022702045.1 Spirosomataceae bacterium | reverse complement strand
GCGCAGGCACTGGGCATCTCCGAACGGACCCTCTACCGTAAAATCAAACAGTATGAAATTGATGAAGAGTAAACCCTATACAGTATACCTGCTTTTGCTGCTATGTGCGCTAGTGACCAGTAGTTGTGGTGTATATTCGTTTACGGGAACTACCTTATCACCGACTATCAAGACCGTCACTGTTAACAATTTCGTGCTGGCAACGGCCGGGGGACCCGCTAACTTACCGCTGACCTTTAACGAACGGTTGAAAGAATACTACCAGCGTTATACGAATCTGAAAGTGGTACCCGCCAATGGCGATCTGGTACTGGAAGGGAACATTACGGGCTACGAACTCATCGCCGTAGCGCCTACCGCCCAGGATCAGGCGGGGGTCAACCGACTTCAGATTACGATTCTAGTACGTTTTTACAACAATAAAGACGAGACCAAGAACTTCGAACAACCGTTTTCCTTTTATAAAGATTTCCCACAGAGTCAGACACTAAGCCAGAATGAAAACCGGCTTGTGCCGCTGATTCTGGACCAGATTGTGCTCGATATATTCAATAAAACAGCAGCAGACTGGTAAGTTATATCAACTACTGACTTTGCCTGTTACACGATTTTTTGCCACTTTCGTGGGGCGACAATGCAGCATTTTACTGACTTACCGTGACGCCAATCGACAAAGAAACATTTTCATACTGGGTTACTCACCCCGACGACCTTACGGCCACCGACTTTGCCCAGCTTCAGGAAAGTCTCGCCTACTATCCCTATTGTCAGTCGCTGCATACGCTGGCCGCCAAAGCAGCTTCTGTGCACCAGAAAGGGCAAACGATACCACACGTTCGGCAGGCAGCCGCCCACGCCCTGAGCCGGAATGCACTTCGCAAACTAATTGACAATGAGTTTCAGTGGTCAGATAACCTACTGTCGCGGCTCAACGAACTGTCGGCTCGGCACGTGCCAATTCCCGACGATTACCAGCAGGAGAGTTACGCTTTTTTTAAGTCGAAAGACGGACTTGCCGGTGGGCTCCCCCGCCTGACCATGCCGAGTATGCGGCTAACCGACCAGCCGGAACAGGCATTCGCCGACCTCAAACCGACAACGCCAACGCCGGAAGACCCCACACTGTCGGAGTCAACATTGCAGCAGGATCTCGTTCAAATCGCGGAGACGGCACCCGTTCCTGAACCAACGGCGGCCGAGATTGAACGGCAGCGGCAATTTGAGCTGATCGATTCATTCATTCAGAAAGAGCCCAGCATTTCACGGATACAGCGCCTAACCGACGAGAATCAGCAACAGGAAGATTTGACCAGGCGTATACCCGCCAGCAGTGGCTCACTAGTGACAGAGAGCCTGGCCAAAATTCTGGTTAAACAAGGCAAACCTGATAAGGCCCGCGAAATATACCAGCAGCTAATGCAAAGAAACCCGCAGAAAAGTTCGTACTTTGCCGCAAAAATAGCTGAACTGGACGCAGCCAAGCAGTAGCATCCACAACTGCTCTTATTTCCCCAGCAATACGCGCATTTTAACTCGTAGAATTTACTTTCATGTTAACGGCAACCATTGTCATTATTTGTATTCTTACTGTACTGCTCATCCTGATTGTGCTGATCCAAAACTCGAAAGGGGGCGGTCTGTCCGGCGAATTTGGTGGTCTGGGTTCCAATCAGCTCATGGGTGTCAAGAAAACCACGGACCTTCTGGAACAAATCACCTGGGGATTAGGTATCGGCGTAATGGTGCTCTCGCTGGCATCGTATGTCATGATTGATCGAAATCAATCAGGTGTTATCAATAGCATCAATGTCGATCGGGCGCAGAATCAGACACTGCCGTCTACGGCGCCTACACCAGCAGCTTCGGGTGCGGCACCAAGTCAGGCAGTTCCGGGTGCAGCTACGCCTGGCGCGTCAACCTCGGCCCTGACCCCGCAGAAGTAAAGTACAATATACGGTATTCCAAACTACAGCACAGCCGCCATTCTCTCTCGGGAATGGCGGCTGTTTTTTGCAGCCGGATTAGGTGTAGCCTAGACCTCCAGGTCCGGGGGCCGTTAGGGCAACAACTCAAGGCGGCAGCTTTATTAATCGCTCCGAGCCCACCCGGACCTGGAGGTCCAGGCTACACACTATGCCAAGCGACACTACACATCGCCACCGCAAACCGTAAACTGAGAACCGTAGACCGCTATGCCACCGCCTGTACCAGTAGTTGGTTAGCAATGGGCAGAAGTGTTTCAGCGACGGGCAACGGCTGTTTACTTTCCAACCGAAACGTAGCGGGATTCGGCAACTGCCGGTGACGCCGGATTAAGTCCAGTTTTATCTGTTCGAGTGTGTGCACCAAGCTTTGTTGCACCGATTCGACATACCGGAACCGTACTACCCTTCCACCCGGTAGCTGATCGTCGTAGAGCGTCAGGCGAAAATGATATACGTCGGTCGATCGGTGTTGGGTGGCGTAAATAAACAGGTAGCCTTCTTCAGGTTGCAATGGCAGCAGGCCGACAGGTTCCAGTGTCAACGCACCACTAATGTCGGCCCAGCGTTGTTCGCCATCAGCGACCGCCTGTCGGAAACGCGGCAGGGCAAATTCCAGCGTCGTTTCGATTTCCGACAGAAACGTGTCATCGGGTATATCAGACACGTAGTCGATACGGGGGGGTGGCCCCTTGATGCCCTGAACCCGTCGTGGAAACGACGCGCGCAACGCCCCTTTTCCCTGCACATACGCTACGCCGGCTTTGTAGTGTTCGCGTAAATCAGGCAGCGCGGGATATAACTGATTATTGGAAAAATGGGTGTTGACGGACTGCAAATATGCCATCACGACATACTGCTGGTATTCGGAATCCAGCCAATTTTGCATAAACCAGTCAGATGATAAGGCTTGCATGCGAGAGAGCAGGGATGGTGTCAATTTGAATATATTCTATTTACTCCTTTTCTCAAAATATTATTGTCAGCTATCGCTTTTATACCAAACAATTAACCAGTTAGTCAGTAAAAACGACAGCCTGTCAGGCAAAAATCGGTAAATCTGGCAGGGTTTTGCTCTGGCACAGTAATTGGCGCCCAGAAACCGTCGTACTGACCGAATAGTTCAGTTAACAACCTTAATCAACTCATTATCATGGTAACAGAAACGGAAAGCGTGAAAGTGAACGTGCAACCGCTGGCCGACCGGGTGTTGGTAGAAGCCG
>JAKONH010000098.1 GCA_022702045.1 Spirosomataceae bacterium | reverse complement strand
CGTGTTCGCAGGCTTCCCGGTAATGAATGCCACCGTACAGCCGGCTGATGGCCGCTTCGTCGGCGGCTTGCCGGAAGGAGGAAAACCGCCGTGTGGGTAGACCGTAAGCCACTTCGGTGCTGTCCGTGAAAGGGAGGTTGGAGCCGAATAATTGCGTAAGTACCACCGCTGACGCTGTCGAGATAACGCTATGTCCGCTTGGGTATTCCGGGAAGGGTGGCGTTTGCAGCAGCGGCTTCCACTGTTCGTCTATGTGCGCGTTGATGTATGTCTCCGGACGGATGGTGTTGTACCGATATTTGTCGTCCCAGCAACTGATGAACCCGTCGAACAGCGCTACTGCTGTCAGGAAGTAAGCAGCACTTGTCTTGAGCAGGTCGGCATTAGTCTGTCGGGAAACCTGACCAGCAATAGCCAGCCAATGACCCCCCGGCGACAGCTTCTTACTGGCGAAGTTCATGTGGCCCTGCGTAGTCAGAAAGAACGGATTGCAATCCCAGTAGTTGGCGATTAATCGCTGTTGCGGTGTCAGTTGGTTCGTAACGTCGCGAACGGTAAGCGCCGACTGATAAAAGGGACTACCGACGGTCGTTGCAAAATTGGGTGGGCCAGTCAGTTTGTATTGGGCGGCCGAGTCGAGGGTTACCGGGCGGATGCGTCGCCAGTACGGTTCGACAGCCGCCATGTAACCAGGGGGCGTTGGTAACCAGGCACCGGGCAGTTTCTGCGGACTGTAGCGCCGTAGCGACCGGGTCTGTCGGTAGTTATCGGTGCCAGCCCAGGCCAGGATGTGCGTGGCCAGTTGCTGCCCAACGGCTCGTGACGTTGCGATTGTCTGCGCCGAATAGCCGTGTTGACCGACTTGTTTCCATAGTATGGTGGTAGCGCTGTCAAGGCGTTGCTCGGAAAAAACCAGACTACGTCCGACGGTAAGCATCGCTTCGACAGCCGCCAGGGCAGGTCGGTAATCCGTTATGGTAAGTGAGGCTGGAGGTGTTAAGCCCGCCAACTGTCCGGCCGCCGACCGATACGGCCCTTTCTGAGTCAGCACCAGGGTTTCGTACGTAGCCGCATGGGCATATAGGTAGATGCGCGACGCTACCGGAGGAGAGAATATATCGGCGACGATAACCTCAGTCAGAGCCGCGTGTGCCTGATGTAGTAACTGCCGTTCGTAAGCGTCCTGGCCCGGCACGGCATGGCCCCGCGCCGACAGCGTGGCTGTCCAGAGAAGCAGGATGACTAGTTTCAGGTTCGTCATCGTTCAAAACCGATCAGTGATGCATCGTTTACCGCAAAAATGTACCGGCGACGGCCGCCGGTTGTCCGCACCGAAACGCCCGTCCGTACGTCGCCCCCCGCCCAGAAGCCTGACTGTTGGGGCGACAAAGGGCTGAACGTTCCTGAACCGGTACCGCGTAACACGGTGCCAAAACTGGCGTCGCAGGGACCATGCTGTACGCGATATGGATAGAAATTGCCTGCTAGCAGCAGGTCTGTTGTGCCATCACCGTCAACGTCGTCGGCAAGTAAACTGCTGGCGCGGGACAGTTGTGCATCCACCGGAAAGCGGTTGAACCGGAACGTACCGTTGCCCTGATTCAGAAATACGCCCGACGCCAGTTCACGTACCTCAACCGTAGCAGCTTTGGCGCGTGTCGATTCGTTCAGTAGTGTTTCAACCGTGGCGTCGGCGTATTGATGATAGCGAGTAAACCGTTTGCGCAGCGGAACGACCTGATCCAGCAGTTCGTCACGGGAGGCCGCTGGGTAGGACTTACCTTGCACATAGTAAGTCCAGATCGGGTCGATAACGCCGTCTTTATCGATGTCTCCGGCAACGACCGACATAGGTTCGGAGGCACTGGCCCGGAAGGGGTTGTTAAGCCCGGCATTTCCAGCTATGATGTCTATATCGCCGTCTTTGTCGATATCAGTGAGCAACAACGCAGCCCACAGGCCCGTATAGTCGCTCAGGCCAGCCGGCTGGGTTTGCTCGGTCAGTATTCCTTGCTGGTTTTTGAAAATACGAACGGGCATCCAGTCGCCGGCCAGCACTAGTTCGGGTTGTTTGTCGCCATCCAGATCGGCCCAGGCGGCTGCCTGTACCATACCCGCCAATCGACAGGCTGGCGCTACCGTGTCCGTAACGTCGGTAAACCGAAGGGGGCCGTTTGCGGGCGTGTCATTACGAAGCAGATAGCTGACTGATGGCATAGGAAACGAACCGGCTTTCCCCCGCCCACCGACAAATAGGTCGAGGTCACCGTCGCCGTCGTAATCGGCTGCGGCCAGAGCCAGCTTACTGTCGCGCATGGCAGGTAAGGTGCCCGGTTCAGCCGCTCCGAACGTCCCGTGACCATCATTGCGGTAAAGCCGGTCCTGGTATTCGGCTGCCCCGGCGTCGTACTCGTTGCCACCGCTGACGACGTATAAATCAAGGTCACCATCCCGATCGGCGTCGAAAAAGAGCGCGTTTACATCTTCGCTGGATCGTTCGGCCAAGGTTTGCTGGGTTTGGGTGAAGCGACCGTCGGCCTGTTGTATCCAGAGCTCACCCGCCTGCCCAACGGCCCCGCCCAGATAGACGTCGTCGAGTCCGTCGCCGTTGACGTCACCGGCTGCCAGTGCCGGGCCCAGCCGCGATAGCTGGTAAGGAATAAGTACCTCGACTTTGAAATCGACAAAGTCGTTCTCCCGGTGCCGGTAGGGGAGCAGGGAGCGCATCGGCAGGGGGCGGAACAGGGTAGGGGTTGAGCCAACCGAGGCTGCTACTGCCGTCGACGCGTCGGTTTGGCGCAGTTGAATCGTCTGGTCGGCGGGGATATTGGTTTGCTGCGTTTGTCGACCGTCGGGCCAGTAAACGGTCAGTCGTTTGATGGTCGTTGCGTCGCCGAGTCCAAAATGCAGTGTCGTTTCCACGGACGGCTGATAGCCTCGTGTGGGCGACATAAACTGGAGTTGCCGTCCGGCGGCTGTTTCCAGCACGACCCGCGCGCCCAGCGCCTGCGTGTTACCGCCCGCACCTGTCAGCCGGATCCGGGCAAAATGACCCGCGTTAGCCTGCCGTTCCGCATTGTTCCGATACAGCGAGACGGGTTCGTTCTGATGGCAGATAACCAGGTCGAGATCGCCATCGCCGTCGAAATCAGCGTAGGCCGATGCCCCCGATACCGCTGGTTGGTCGATGCCCCAGGCGACCGACTGGTTGCTGAACGTAAGGTCATGGTTGTTCCGGAACAGGTAGTTCGTCAGCCGGTTCGACGGCATTTTATGGACCAGGTCCAGGGTTTGAAAATTCAGGTTGCCTTTGGCTGCTTCGGCGAGTTTAGCATCGGCGACCGTGTACTTCATAAAGTCCAGATCGGTGAAGTCGCGCAGGTAGCCGTTCGATACAAACAGGTCTTTCCAGCCATCGTTGTCGAAATCAGCCAGCAGGGCCGACCAACTCCAGTCGGTAGCTGATACCCCCGCCAGTTGCCCCAGTTCGCTAAACCGAAGCTGCCCACGCGGGTCGGTGCCCTGATTGAGTTGCAGCATGTTCCGCATTTGCTGGCGTACATAGCCGCTGTCGATCAGTAGCTTATACGCATCGTAGTCGTCGGGGCCTTTCAGCATTTTCTGCCGGTGGTTGTCGGCGGGCAGCATGTCCAGCGTCACGACGTCAG
>JAKONH010000066.1 GCA_022702045.1 Spirosomataceae bacterium | reverse complement strand
GGGTCGGAAAAACTCAAGGGAAAAATTGCGCTGATCACGGGGGGTGACAGCGGTATCGGGCGGGCCGTAGCCGTACACTTCGCCCGCGAAGGAGCAAACGTCGCCATTGCCTATACCGAGCGGGAAGAGGAAGACGCGCAGCGAACCAAAGAACTGGTCGAAGCCGAGGGGCAGCATTGCCTGCTCCTGTCGGGAAATCTACGACAGCCAACGTTCTGCGAAAAAATCGTTTCTGACACCGTCAGCCGGTTTGGCACCCTGAATATTCTGGTCAACAACGCCAGTGTGCAGTATCAGAACAAAGAGCTGGAAGACATTTCTGACGATGAGCTGATCGAAACATTCGAGACGAACATTTACGCCATGTTTCGGATAGCGCGGGCGGCTATCCCCCACTTCCACGAAGGCGACTGCATCATCAACACCACATCCGTGACCGCTTATCAGGGCCGGGCCGATTTGCTGGATTATTCGTCGACAAAAGGGGCGATCATGACGTTTACCCGTGCACTGTCAAGCAATCTGGCGTCGAAGAAAATCCGGGTCAATGGCGTGGCACCCGGCCCCATCTGGACCCCACTCAATCCGGCTTCCGTAAGCGCCGAAGAAGTTGCCGAATTTGGACAGGACGTGCCGATGAAGCGACCCGGCCAACCCAGCGAAGTAGCGCCGATCTATGTGTATCTGGCGTCTGAAGATGCGTCGTACGTGACTGGACAAATGATTCATCCCAATGGTGGTACCATCGTAAACGCCTAACCCCAACGATCATGAACGAAATGGAAATCGATATCCCAGAGCAGCATCAGGACGGTCAGCCGGGTCTTGAACATGAAATGACCCCCCAACCCATTTACATCCGGGACGACTACCGGGGTTCGGGCAAACTGGCGGGAAAGAAAGCCCTGATCACCGGGGGCGACAGCGGTATTGGCCGGGCGGTGGCTATTCATTTTGCCCGCGAAGGGGCCGACGTTGCTATTTTCTACCATCCCCGCGAGGAGGAAGATGCTCAGAAGACAAAGAAACTGATTGAAGCCGAAGGTCAGAAAGCGCTGTTATTTCCCGGCAACCTGCGCGACACAGCCTATATCAAATCGGCCGTCGATCAGGTAGCTACTGAGTTCGGCGCTATTAATGTGCTTGTGAACAACGCGGCTAATCACGTTCCACAGGAGGATTTCACCGACATTACCGACGAGCAACTTATCGATACGTTCGAGATCAATATTATCGGCATCTTCCGGGTGACAAAAGCTGCCCTGCCCCACATGAAAGCGGGCGATAACATCATCAACACCACGTCGGTGACGTCGTATCGAGGTAGCGAAACGCTGGTCGATTACTCATCGACAAAAGGAGCGGTCACGGCGTTCACCCGGTCGCTGTCACAGAATCTGGTGGAGAAAGACATTCGCGTTAATGGCGTAGCACCGGGCCCGATTTACACGCCCTTGATTGCGTCGTCGCTAACGCCTGAAAAAGTTGCCAAGTTTGGGCATGACACCCCCATGGAACGCCCCGGTCAGCCCGCTGAGCTAGCCCCGGCTTACGTCCTGCTGGCATCCGACAGCGGTTCGTACATGACCGGCCAGGTCATCCATGTCAACGGCGGTTCAGTGGTTAATTCGTAAGGTTTGTAGTTCGTAGTTTGTGGTTCATCTCCGCCAGTGAACTACAAACTACAGATTCACTTTCCCCGCCCGGCGGAAGACGGGAAAGCGTAGGGGCTGCTCACCGTCGCCCCATATCGGCCGGATGCGATCACCGAAGTCTGCGACGGGGTCTTCTTCGTTCTCGAATAGGTACTGCCGCACGGCCGACCAGGTTCGCAGGTAATTCAGAAATCGCTCTAATGTCCAGGTCCGGCTAACTGTAAATGTAGCGGTGCGAACGTCGGCAAAGGGAAACGCGAGATCTGCGTAGCGATTATCGATATGGCTGCGCTGCGGATCCCAGTACGGACCGATACGGTTGCGGTAGAAATCAAGCATGGACGGATTGAGTTCGTCGCTTAACTCAACAAGACCGTACCCCCATTCGGCCAGCACAGCACCCGGCTTTGCCACCCGGCGAACCTCTTGGTGGAACGCCGGCACATCGAACCAGTGAATGGCTTGCCCAACAGTAACCAGGTCGAATGTCTGATCGGCAAACGGTGTCTGCTCTGCCCGACTGACCTGATAATGGATATTGGGCCGTTGCGTCGCCAGAATCAATTGTTTCTCACTGATATCGGTCGCTTCAACCTGCACAAATCGGTCGGCCAGCGCGGCTGCCACCTGTCCGTTGCCTGTCGCGCAATCCCAGACGGTTTGATGGTCGGCTATGTCAGCCATGATAAACGCGTACAACTCGTCGGGGTAGTCGATGCGATACTGCGCATACAGGTCAGCGTGACCGGAGAAACGATCGATTGGGGTCATAGCGATTACAACGTAGGAACTGTAGTAGTAAACGGGCACGATACCCGGAAAAGTTGCGGTTTGGGACACGGGCACTGCGCATAGTTTTTCTCCCAGCGACTTAGTTCGTTATTTTTTCGAGTAAAGAATTAAACGATTACCAGAAACTTTTGTCCAACAATCGTTTTACTTGTAAAATGACGGGACGGCATTGGCTTATAGGACGGAACCGTCTATTTTTGTGGGGGTTGGTTCGCCACAACCAGCCATTACTCTTACTTTTCGTTTACCCGATTCACATGAAAAAACTGCTCGGACTTCTTTTGGCTTCCGCAGCGCTGGCAACGGCATCTGTCGACGCTAACGCTCAGGCCCCTGCTGGCGACATTCCAGCTGACATGAACGCGTTGATGACCAAGTACACCTGTATCGCCTGTCACCGGCCGAACCAACGCCTGGTAGGTCCAGCTTACGCCGACGTTGCGAAGAAAAAATATTCGAACGAAGAAATCGTCAACCTGATCTACAATCCTGTTCCAGCCCACTGGCCGGGTTACCCCCCAATGGCTGCCATGAAGCAGGTACCGAAGGATGACGCCATGAAGCTGGCCGTTTGGATCAACTCGCTGGACGGTGGTGCGAAAAAGACATCGACCAAGAAAACCACCACCAAAAAGACGTCGAAAAGCTAGTCAACAGCCGCTCACGTTTTTTGTAACGACAAGGCCTTCCTATAGGGGAAGGCCTTGTCGTTTTTAGCATATCCGTGTTTTTTCGACAGCTAGTTCGTACTTTTTATCAGTACTTCTCCATTGGTTTGACTACCCAGGTTTGTGTCTTCATAGACCTGGGTAGCCTTTACGCTTTCGATTACCAGTATCTGTTTACGCTACGCGCTTACCTTCCAGCACCGGCCGGTCGTCTTTTGTCGATGGATTGATGATGGCCAGGCTTTTTTTGAAGTCAACCTGTACGCCGTCATCACTAAAGCGGCAGGTGACCGTCTCATAATGGGCCGTTTCAATGAAGCGCCAGATCATCGAGAAAGTATTAGCATCGGTCCAGGTACCGGTAGCGGCTACTGGTATTGTCGTTTCACCGGGTACACCGGTTGGCACTAGCTTAAGCGGAATTACCGACAAGGTCGTTTGGCCCAACCGCCACTCACTCAGTCCGCATAAAATGTCGCGTGGTCCTTTTTCATCGACCATCGTAAAACGCGCTTCATTGGGCCGGAACGTCAGCGATACCGATTTGATACCCGTGCTGTTGCTGGCAACGTCATATTTCTTACCGCTAATGTCGGCCTGCCGGGGCGAGGCCTGCCCCGTTGGCGGCATAAACGACAGACCAGCCAGTTGTTGTTTAAGCTGTTGCTGCGTAGCCTTGGGCGTCTTACTAAGCTCTTTACCCTGCACGGCGGGTAGGATATGGTTCCAGACCTGATTCAGAATCCCCTGCATATCGGCCGTTTCCGACGTGATCGCCACAACTGTATCCTGCTCCGGCATCACGATGCAGAATTGCCCGAACGCGCCATCGCCCCGGTACGCATTGTGCCGGCAGCGCCAGAACTGGTACCCGTAGCCCTGTATCCAGTCGTTTACGTCGGCACCGCCCTTGCCCCCCGTCGACTGAATGTGTGATTTGGTAGCGTCGGCAATCCAAGATTCTGGCAGGAGTCGTTTCCCCTGCCACATTCCTTTCTGCACATACAGTTGACCGAACTTGGCGATATCTTCCGTACGGACGCGCAGCCCCCAGCCTCCCGTGTCGACACCCGTCGGATCGGTTTCCCAGTCGGCCCCGCTGATGCCCAGCGGATCGAACAGGCGTGGCTTTAGGTAGTCGAGTACAGGCTGCCCCGTTTTCAACTGAACAATGTCCGACAGCATGTACGTCGCTCCGCTGTTGTAGACGAAATGCGTACCGGGCTTGTGATCGACGGGTTGCGCCAGAAACGCCTTCGCCCAGTCTTTGTCGGCAGTTGTGAGCATCTGCGGAGTCGCATCTTTATCGTGACCTGTGCTCATTGTCAGTAGGTCGCGCACGCACATAGCCGCCAGATTAGGGCCAATCGTTGCCGGCACTTTTCCCGGAAAGAACGACACGACCTTATCATCAAGCGTCAGTTTCTTTTCAGCAACAGCCATACCGACCGCCGTCGACGTAAAGCTTTTGCTGAGCGAGTAAAGCGTATGTTTCAGCGGTGCCGCGTAGGGAGCCCACCAGCCTTCGGCCACGATCTGCCCGTGCCGCACGACCATCAGACTATGCAGATTCAGGTCCGCTTTTTCGACCGCATTGACGAAGTCGATCAATCCCTGTGAGGTTACACCCTGTGTTTCGGGCAGACTACGGGGTAAACCCGCCATACGGGTCGGACTGAGCGCCGTTGGAAAGGCGTTGACGGCATTTGTCAATGTAAGACCGGCTGCGCCAAGTCCTAGCTGGAGGAGAAACTGTCTGCGAGTGGTGAGCATACCGGACAAAGGGAAAGCCCGGTGGTTTCTAACCAATTAATGTCCCACTAAACCAGTTATTCGATTTTGTGCCCAAAAACCCGTTGCAGTTGCCAACAAAACGTCTTGACACAATGATTACTCAACAGCGCTCACGACGAGCGTTACAACTCAACGTCAATTTTACAACCAATGGCACAAGTAGACGAACGGCCCACAGCCGACGAACTTAAAACAGACGTACAGGATTTTCCGGCCATTCAGGCCAAGATGACCCCTGAGCCACAGAGCGACCTGGCAGGTTACAATGCTGCTGGAAAACTAGCCGGTAAGGTAGCGATCGTTACAGGAGCCGACAGTGGCATTGGCCGGGCCGTAGCCGTAGCCTTTGCAAAAGAAGGTGCTGACGTCACCAACGTGTATCTGGCAGAAGAAGAGGTAGATGCCGCCGAGACCAAGCGGATGGTTGAACAATACGGTGTGACTTGCCTTAACATTCCGTCGGATGTACGCAGCAAGGCGAAATGTCAGGAAATTGTCGATCAGACAATCAGCCAGTTTGGCAAAGTGAATATTCTGGTCAACAACGCGGCTTACCAGCACATTGTCGAGAAAATCACCGACATCACCGAGGAGCAGCTACGCCGGACATTCGACACCAACATACTAGGTTACTTCTTCATGGTGCAGGCTGTTGTACCGCATCTGAGCGAAGGCGATTCGATTATCAACACAGGTAGTATTGTCGGGAAGCAGGGCGAACCCAAGCTGGTCGACTATGCATCAACGAAGGGGGCTATCCATGCGTTCACTATGTCACTGGCAACGCAGCTGGGTGAACAGAAAATTCGGGTAAATGCCGTCCTACCCGGACCTATCTATACACCCTTCCTACCGGGTGCAGGCATGGGTCCCGACGGCGTAAAGCAGGCAGCGGCTAAAACGATCCTGCAACGCCCCGGCCAGCCCGACGAACTGGCTCCGGCCTATGTTCTGCTGGCGTCGCAGGACGGTAGTTACATCACCGGTAGCCTGCTCGACGTAAACGGCGGCAACGCGTAATGTTTTGACCTGTGATTTGTGTGATTTTACTGATGCACTTTGATTCCCAACAAAAATCATAGTCCATCAGCGTAATCACACGAATCACAGGTCAAGACTACTGTTCAGCTCCCACACTCCGCTGCCGGACGGCTTCATACAAAACGACGCCCGTGGCAACCGATACGTTGAGTGAACCGACGCTGCCCAATAGTGGAATTTTGACGTTGGTATCGGCCATGCGTAGTAGTTCGGGCGAGATACCATCTTCTTCCGATCCCATAATGATTGCAATGGGTCCGCTCAGGTCGGTATTACGCTCGTAAAGGTCGCGGGCTGATTTTTCAGTACAAGCTACGATGGTGATGCCCGATTCCTGCAAATATTTTACCGTTTCAGTCAGGTCGGGTTCGCGGCAGACGGAGATGTGGTTTAGGGCGCCCGACGACGTTTTCATCGCGTCAGCGTTGATGGCTGCGGCACCACGGCCCGGAATAACAATGCATTGAACCCCTGTACACTCCGCCGTACGGGCGATAGCTCCGAAATTACGAACGTCGGTAATGCGGTCGAGGAGCAGGAAAAACGGCGTTTCGCCCCGCTCGTACACGTCGGCGATGACATTCGATAGCTTGACGTACTGCACCTGCGCAATCAGACAAACAACGCCCTGATGGTTCTTGCGCGTCAGGCGGTCGAGCCGTTCGGGCGGCACCCGCTGAATGGTCACTCGCTTCTGGAACGCCAGATTCTGAATGTCGGGGTTGCTCAACCCCTTTTCCATGTATAGCTTGTCAATCTGCTGATCGGAACGGAGCGTCTCCAGCACCGACTGAATACCGAACACCATCTCATCCGGTCCGGGACCAGTCTGGGCGGGGCGGTTATACTGCTTATAGTTCGGGCGATTTACTCGCGAATTGCGCCGGTTCTCCATGCTTCGACAATCGGGTACCAGACGGGTTGGTACTCCATAAAGCGCACCAGTTCGTAATGATCCTCGACAAATTGATTCGGTTTTTTTGTAAA
>JAKONH010000063.1 GCA_022702045.1 Spirosomataceae bacterium | reverse complement strand
CATTACCGACTGGTTACCACTGACAAAAGCTGAAGTTGACAAACGCGGCTGGGACGAAGTCGACGTTGTGCTGGTTTCTGGCGATGCTTATGTCGATCACCCGGCCTTTGGCACTGCCGTGATTGGTCGTATCATGGAAAGCGAGGGCTTCCGCGTAGCCGTCATCGCCCAGCCAAACTGGAAAGACGACCTGCGGGACTTTAAGAAATTTGGGCGGCCCAAGTATTTTTTTGGGGTAACGGCGGGTTGTATGGATTCGATGGTGAACCATTATACGGCTAACAAACGATTACGGTCCAACGACTCCTACACGCCGGGTGGTGAGGCCGGTTTCCGACCTGACTATGCGACGACTGTTTACACCAATATTCTAAAACAACTGTACCCCGACGTCCCCGTACTGATCGGCGGTATTGAAGCGTCGCTCCGCCGGGTGACTCATTACGATTACTGGCAGGACCGCCTGATGCCGTCGATTCTGGTTGATGCGAAAGCTGATGTGCTGGTGTACGGGATGGGCGAGCAACCCCTTCGCGAGATTCTGAAGCTGACGCTGAAAGGTGCGTCGCTCTCGTCGATGCGGAACATCAACCAGGTGGCGTTTCTGCACGATACGAATACCGGCGATCTGCGCGACTACAACGACTGGGATACGGTTGAATTGACGAGTCACGAAGAATGCCTGACCGATAAGATCAAGTATGCGGCTAATTTCAAGATCGTCGAAGTCGAGTCGAACAAGTGGCAGGCTAACCGGATCGTTCAGCGCGTAGGCGATCAGGTGCTGGTGATCAATCCACCGTTCAAGACGATGGAAGAGGCTGAGATCGACAAGTCGTTCGATTTGCCGTACACGCGGCTGCCGCACCCGAAATACAAAAAGCGGGGACCGATTCCGGCTTACGAAATGATCAAGTTCTCGGTAAACATGCACCGGGGCTGTTTCGGCGGCTGTAGCTTCTGCACCATCTCGGCCCACCAGGGTAAGTTCATTGCCTCGCGGAGTCAGGAATCGGTGCTGAAGGAAGTCGATGAGATTACGAAGCACCCAGAATTCAAAGGCTACATTTCCGATCTGGGTGGCCCGTCGGCCAACATGTACAAGATGAAGGGGAAAGATGAATCGATCTGCGCCCGTTGTCAAAGCCCCAGCTGTATCCACCCGGTTATCTGCTCGAACCTCGATACGTCGCACAAGCCACTGACGGAGATCTACCAGAAAGTCGACGCAAATCCGGCGATCAAAAAAGCATTTGTCGGGTCGGGGGTTCGGTACGATCTGCTGGTCGACGACTTCAACAAAAACAACCAGGACGGGAACCACGACGAATACATGGAGCAGCTTATTACGCTGCACGTATCGGGTCGCCTGAAAGTAGCCCCTGAACATACGTCCGACGATACGCTGCGCATCATGCGGAAGCCGTCGTTCAAATACTTCAAGTCATTCAAGAAGAAGTACGATCAGATTTCGGACAAGCACAACCTGCGCCAACCGTTGATTCCGTACTTCATCTCCTCACATCCCGGCTGTGAAGAGCAGGACATGGCTAATCTGGCGGCCGAAACGAAAGATCTTGGTTTTCAGCTCGAACAAGTGCAGGACTTCACGCCGACGCCTATGACCGTTGCCGAGGTGATCTATTATTCCGGCGTTCATCCGTATACGCTAAAGCCGGTCAAGACGGCAAAAACGCGTGAGGAAAAGCAGGCGCAGAACCGATATTTCTTCTGGTATAAGCCCGAGTACAAAGACTGGATTCGCAATCGCCTGACCAAACTTAACCGCCCGGATCTGCTCGAACGCTTAGTCAGCAGTCAGAAGAAAGCGCAGGGTGGCCAACCAAACTATTCGAAGAACTGGTCCGGGAAAAAGAAGCGGTAGAGAGACCGTATTTGTTGGAAAACAATAACAGCTACAACGTTCGCAGCCAATGATCCTTTTAAACTAAAGGGCTATTGGCTGCGAAGTCATGCTTTTTTAAACGCTTGTCTGGCGGCTGGCTTTCTACAGGCTAATTACTTAATAAAAGCCAGTACCTTTTTTCATACACAGGAAAAGGGTTGTGTGGCATCATCTGCACAGAAATTCACCATCAAAATCGATTACAGGATTAAAGTGCCAATGCGCCTTTCGAATTAGAGTAGACGATTCTGTTTTCAACACACCTTTATCTCGCTCTCTGATCGCTTTCCAGATTCTAATATGATATCGAGATGAGCTCTTTTACGTTCGCCGAGGTCGCACGAACTGGTTTAAACCTCTACCTGATAATAGTCTACGGTGGGTTTGCCGTCGAAGTAATCGCTCAGGTGACTAACCGCCTGACCCAGTAGACCACTAGTTTCGGCGCTAAGACGGGCCTGCTCCGACTCCCAAACCGATACCATCAGCGCATGATGGTCTGCTGGTGCATAGAAGCAATAGCCGAAAGCAAACCCGGCATGTTGCTGGAGGGCAGGCAGTACGGTGTCCTGAAAATAGGTAACCGCTTCCTGAGCTGTCTCAGCCGTCAGCGAAGCGCGAACAATGCGTGCGTACATAATGATAACGTTTTGGGGAAATAGATTAGTTTACTATAAATGCTTAGAGATTAGGTAAGCCACAACCAGATCAACTAATTCAGTGCACAGGTTAAGCTGATGGATTTACGCGTCGTTTAGTTGGCTTGAAACATTCCCGCCGTTCGGCCGACTAGTTGAGCATATTGGTTCGGTTCAGTAGCAGTGCAGCAAGCTTGGCGGTAAGCCGCCCACACACCTTCAGAAGGTACTATGGTTGCCCATATTTCCTTACTGCGCTGCGCCGTAAAACGAAACGAGATCTTCCTGTCTGTAACATGGGTGTTTAGCGAGATACGGCGAATTAACGGCTACGGGCTCGAATACAGAATGGTTTGAGCGCTATCATAGACTACCCGGCAGACTAGTAGCCTACCGGGTAGTTGGTTTTACTGACAAACACGGTTAGTCGGTTTTTAGTATTTTGACGGTCTGTCGCTGGGTGGGCGTGCTTACTTGCAAAAGCAGCATTCCTGCCGGTTGCGAACCCAATGCTACTGTTAAGCGCTCTACCGCTTCGGCCCGTTGCAGGTGTTGCTCACCTACGGCCCGGCCCTGGCTGTCAGTCACGTAGAGCTGTAACGGTTGTCCCTCGGCACCCCGGATCTCGACCGATAACTCGGCTCCCTGCACGGGGTTACCCAGCACCACCACACTCAGAGGTGTTACCGGTTCATCGACACCCAGCCGACCCTGACAGTTGGTGTTTAGCGTCACCTTGATAGGGCCGGCAACGTCCAGCCCGTTCTGGCCAACGACCAGGCAGTAGTACAGTGTGGTCCGCTGTAGCTTTGACACCGTCAGACTGGCCGTATTGCCCCCTTTGGTGTTGCTGCCTACTTCGACAACGTTGTAAGGTCTGCCGGGCGTTGCTTCATACCAGCTGTAGCGGGGATTGCTGCCCGTGGCTGTCACGTTCAGCACCGTATTAGCCCCCTGGCCGACCGTACGGTCGGCGGGTTTGGTAGCCAGCGTACCGCCCTCGAGCACCGTCAACGAAACCGGTGTGGGTAGACTCACGCAGCCTTTGCTATCGGTCTGGGTGGCATAGTAGGCAAACACGCCCGGCTTGTTGGGTTGCACGAAGGCAGGGCTTATCTGGGCGTTAGTGGCCCCGTTGTAAAAATTCAGGTCGAGGCCAAAGCTGGTAGGCAAGGCGTAGAGGATGAGCGGTATGGGAAAATTGGTCGTATACAGCCGCCGGGATACCGAAGTCGCGTAAGGCGCGGCTGGCTGGGGTGTAACAGTTACCGGGGTGGTAGCCGCGGCCGAACAGCCACTGGCATTGGTGGCTGTGACGGCATACGTAGCGGTGACAGTCACGCTGATGCTTTGCGTGGTCTGGCCCGTGCTCCAGCGGTAACTGGCCAGACCGGGTGTAGCCGTCAGCGTCGAGCCCGCACAAACGGTGGCGGCAGTCGGGCTGATGCTGACCACGGGTAGCGAATTAACCGTTACACTAGCCGTGGACGAAGCCAAGCATCCGCTGGCACTAGTGGCCGTAACGGCGTAGGTACCAGTGGCACTCACGCTGATGCTCTGACTGATCTGACCTGTGTTCCAGCGGTAGTTGGTTCCGCCCGATGCTGTCAGTGTCGCCACTTTGCCTGCGCAAATCGCCGTTGATGAGGGACTGATACTGACGACCGGTATGGGATTGACCGTCAAGCTAAAGGCCGTGCTGGTCGCGCTACTGAACCCATTACTGACCATAGCCCGGTAACTGCCACCCTGAGGGACGGTTACGTTGTCAAGCGTAAGCGTGGCGGAGGTTTGCCCGCTGAGCAGACTTCCATCTTTGTACCACTGGTAAGTCAGACTGCCGCTGCTACTGGCTGCCACACTGATCCGCACACCAGCTCCCACACAAACCGACGATCCAGTTGCGGGCTGGGTGGTAATTACCGGGGTGGGGGGCATTACTACAGTTACGTTGAAGCTAGTGATAGCACTTAACCCGCCCGGATCGGTAGCCGTGATGGTAACTGTAATAGCGCCAGTGGCTGTAGGCGTTCCCGAGAGGACTCGCGTAGCCGGGTCAAACGCCAGCCCGATAGCGGGGCTAATACTGGCGCTGTAGGTCAGGCTAGTAGGGGTCTGAACGTCGGTGAAGGAGTTGACCGCATACGAAAATGGCTGCCCGGCTACGGCCGTCTGACTGGCGTTAGCCGTGGCTACCGGAGCCGTGTTGACCGGAGGGCAGCCCCCCGTGCCGGGTTGGGGCACCGTCAGTGTGACATAGTCGGACTGAACAGCTCCGGGGCGGCAGCCGTAGTTAATATACACCTGGTAGGTACCCGCATCGGCGGCACTCACGGTTGAAAAACTCAGCACCGGCCCCGACTCGGTTAGCCGTTGCCCTTCTTTGTACCACTCGTAGCTACCCGCCCCCCGGGCCACTACCGAGAAGCTGAACGTGCTACCCACGCAGGCCGTCCCCGATCGAGGTCCCTGGCTGACAACCAGCTCGCTACCGGTACCAGTGCTGCAAAAAGACCCAAAGTCGCCCCCGCCGGGCAGGTCCGGGTTGCCCGTAAAGCTGATCGACGCCCGTCCGCACAGGGCGGTGTAGCTGGCCGGAAAGCAGCCGCTGAGTTGGTTCGTATATAGTTGCAGGTTCTGGAGCTGGGTGAGAGTTGCCAGATTGGTGGGTAGCGAGCCGGTGAGTTGGCTCTCATTGAGCAGTAGATTCTGGAGTCGGGTAAGTTGACCCAGGCTAGGGGGGATTCCCCCTCCCAATTGGGTGCGACTAAGATTGAGCGTTTGTAGCGCCGTCAGACTACCAATACCGGTGGGAATACCACCCGTTAGGGCGTTAGCTCCTAACTCCAGGGATTGAAGGCTAGTCAGAGCCGACAGGCTGGCAGGCAGGGTGCCGACAAGGTTGTTACCAATCAGGTTTAAGCTCGTTACCCGGCCATTAGTACAGGTAACTCCCTGCCATCCGCAGGGGGTGCAACCGGTTAACCAATTGGTTCTACGCGTCCAGTTGGCCCCGCCGGTGGCGTTGTACAGATCGACCAAGGGTTGGTAATCCGGGCTGGCAGCGGTAACGGTTAGGGTAAACGCGGTGGAGGTAACGCTGCTGGTCTGGCTGGTAATCATGACCCAGTACGCACCGGCATCAGCTGGCTGCACATTAGACAGGCCTAGCGTAGGGGTCGTTTGACCAGCCACTAGCTGATCTCCTTTGTACCACTGGTAAGCCCGGGCATTGCCCGTGATGGAAACGGCAGCGGTGACTGCACTACCTTGGCAAACGGCGGATCCGGCGGGGGGCTGGGTGGTGATTACCAGCGGTGAACACTCTGCCTGGATATCTGGTACTGAATTACAGCCGGGGGCGTTGCCTGATACAGTAAGTTGGTCTGGTGATTTAGTGGCTATAAGTTGACAGATGGCCGGAAACGCGCAGATCGACAAGACGGGGTTACTGGTGATCTCAAGAGCTCCCCCCACCTGTTGCAGATTAGTCAAGCCCACCAGGCTGGTTAGCTGGGAGTTACTATTGAGTCGTAGCAGGCTACCCACGCTAGTTAGGGCTGCCAGGGCGTCTATACTAGTCAACTGAGGATTGGCGACAAGTAGTAAATTACCTTTGACTGACTGGAGTTTGTTCAACCCGTTCAAACTAGTCAGTAGCGTATTATAGCCGATCTGCAAATCTTTACCGAGACTGGTCAAGGCCGTCAGGGTAGCAATGCTGGTTAGTTTCGGGTTGCCGATAAGTTGTAAATCACCCCCAACCGATTGGAGACTGTTCAAGCCGTCCAGCGTGGTCAGTGAGGCATTGCTGTTGATCCACACGTAGGCTAAAACGCTGGTTAAGCTCGTCAGACCGGTAATACTGGTCAGTTGCGGGTTGTTGGTAAGTTGTAAACTCACAATCTTCTGGATGTTGTTCAGGCCGTCCAGCGTGGCCAATGCTGCATTACCTTGAATAAGCAAACCACCATCCGCGCGGGTCAGGGATGTCAGATCGATGATACTGGTCAGTTGCGGGTTTTTAGTGAGCTGTAGACTGGCAATTGACCGGAGATTGTTCAAGCCATTCAGCGTGGTCAGTACCGCATTATTGCTAACTATCAAATCTAAACTAACAGTGGTTAGGGCTGTAAGCGCGGCAAGGCTGGTCAACTGGGGGTTGTTAGTAAGTTCCAAATTACCCCCAACCGACCGGAGTTTGTTTAAGCCATCTAGCTTGGTGAGCAAGTCATTACCGCTGATTTTTACGCCATACTGAGTACCCGTCAAGGCTGTCAGACCCGTAATATTGGTCAACTGTGGATTGTTTGAAATCACTAAGGCCCCACTTATATAGCCTAGCCCGTTTAATCCATCTAGATTGGTAATATCTGGGCCGTTGATAGTCAATGTGCCACTCAGAGTCGTGCAACCATTGGGGAAAGCACCGGCTAAGGCATCGACTTGCGCCTGTGAGGTAAGGGTAACATTACCAGGGAGGGGTTTATTGGCGGGGCACTGAGCCTGGGTTAGCCGTGCTACGCCCATTAGGAGGAAAAGTAGCCACACTATTGACTGACGACTGTGGCTAATAGCAATAAATGGTAGTCGTAAAAGCATATTTGTTCTAGTGAGTTAGTTTATCATCGAAAGCAAGTCATCAACGCTCGATGAATGGACACAAAGGTCAACTACTAAACCGCCCAAAGTCGAACACAATCGAACCATTATGCCCGTTATTGACCCATTTTGACCAGCAGCCCAGGTTTGATTCGTATCAACAGGCGTTGTGCCCCCACTTGCCACTAGTGTACTAATGCACCTTCCTATCTGTGTAATACTATACCCGCGGGGTAAGTGCTACGCCAAACACACCCGGGGTACAACCTGGCTCACTGCGTTGGTTGTTGCTGCAGGCAAGACAAATTGTCAATCGAACGTATGCCCATCCATACAATACTGTAGCTATCAGCTACCAATCTGTTTAAAATATAGGTTTGCTTGTCTTTAGTTAATATACATTGTCCACCTATGCGTTTTGTTTATCAAATTACGGCCAGTTGCCTATGGTTATTAGGGTTGATTTCTCCGCCGGGAAAAGCCCAGTTGCTTGTCCCCCAACTGCTGCGGCAATTCGATGAAAAGCGGGGAATTAGTCTGGGATTGGTCAGTATTACACAGGATGTTCAGGGAAGGCAGTGGATGGCTTCGCCCAACGGCATCGTTCGTTTCGATGGCCGGCAGTTCCGGGTCTTTCACGATCCGATACTAAAAGAGGGTGATTTTTATTACCAGGTAGTACCCGCTGCTGATGGGCGGATTTGGCTCAAGATGAGTTCAGGGCTTTCGCTTTCCTACATCGATCCCCGTCAGGAACGGATTGTGCGGGTACCCGATACCACCCCTCTGGTGCGCGACTACCTGGCTAAGTACGGATCGCACTATTTATTCGCTGATACGCAGGCGAATCTGTGGATTGGTCTCAAAAAGCACGGCTTATTGAAAGTTAATACCCGAACCCTGTCCGTGGAGCATATCGTCGATCAGGGGCTGGACGTTCGCAGTATCACCCAAGACAGGCAGGGGAACATCTACTTTGCCACATCGAACCGAGGCTTATTTTCCTATAATCCGCAAACAAAGCGGCTGATTAATTACCAACACGATGAGCAGGACAACACTTCCCTGAGCAGCAATGCTACCTATGGGGTACAGGCCCGGCCCGACGGTAGTATTCTGGTGGGGCTGATTAATGAAGCAACGCTCTTCCAGCCGACCACCGGACAGTTCCAGCGTCTAGGTCTGAACGCCCTGCGAACCGTAGACTCGACGTCGCTGCCATATATTTATGAATTTAAGCTGGATGCGCAGGGCAATGCCTACTTCGCCACCCAGGAGTTTCTCTTCCGCTACACAGCCGGGGGAACTCTTCAACGGATTGGACTGTGCTCACCCACCCAGTATGTCGAAGGCCTGTACGTGAGTCCTACCAACCGATTGTGGATCAGTTCCGCCAACAAGCTGCACGAATATAATTTGAACAAGGCGCCGGTGCTACCTGCATTGCTTTTCCAGAAGCTGATTATTAACGGTACCGAACTGCACGACAATACCAGTGCGACGCAAAACCTGATTTATAATGCCCAGGGGCATCCTACCTTAACGGTGCGCGAAAACGACCCGTTTATGATGCAATTTACCTTGGCACCTACACTGGTACCAGAAAGGTTACGCTGGCGGCTCGAGGGGTATAACCAGGAATGGCTTTCGTCGCAAAACAGAACGAAAGATGCCACCTATCAGCTGCCAGCCGGCACCTATACCTTTATCGTTAACCGAGGGGGCAGCGATGGTGGTTGGGAGCCAACCGTATCGACGCTGACGATTGTGGTCGTGGCCCCCTTCTGGAAAACCCCCGGTTTCTTGGCGTTTGCGCTTGCTATAATGGCCGGACTGAGTTACTATTTGTTTAGATCTTACATCCGGCGACACCAGCTGGCCAAGCAACTGGTCCAAGAGCAGCAGCAAGCGGCCAACCTACGCCAGCTCGACGAGTTCAAAACCCAATTATTCAGCAACGTTACCCATGAGTTTCGCACGCCCCTGACCATCATCCTCAATGCTACCGAGCAGCTGACCGCCAAAACTCCGACCCACACCGAACAGCCCGAAGTGGCAACGATTAAACGCCATGCCCATCAGCTGCTGCGGCTCATCACCGAAATTCTCGACATGGCCCGCCTGGAGGCAGGCAAACTGGAATCCTATCGCCAACTGGGTAATCCAGTCGGTTTTACCGGGCAAGTGGTAGCCCAATTTGCCAGCCTGGCCACCCAGCGCGGCTTGACGCTCACCTACAATAGCCAACCGGCCGTGGATTGGCTGTATACTGACAACGACTTGGTGAATGGGGCTCTTACTGGTGACCCCCAGTATAGTTTTGACGGGGAAACATGGGAGAAAATTGCCTACAATCTGCTGGCCAACGCCCTGAAATTCACCCCCCGGGGGGGCAGCGTGCAGGTAACGGGACACGTTACGAAGAACAACAGCTTTCTACTGGTCGTCCAGGATACCGGTATTGGGATTGCTGCTGATCAGGTGAAGCGGATTTTTGAGCGTTTCCATCAGGTGGATAACCGCTCGACGCGGGCTTATTCAGGTACGGGCATTGGCTTGGCGCTGGTGCGGGAACTAGCCAATTTACTAGGTGGTCAGGTTCAGGTAGAAAGCCAGCTTAATCAGGGTAGCCGTTTTACGGTGGAGCTGCCGCTGCTTGGTGCGGATCAAGCCACTTTGTCGGCAACCGCCCAACAGCCAGGGTTTAGTAAAGAAGACACGGTATCTATGTACCAACCCTTGTCACTATACTCGTCACAACCCATGGCTAAGCCGCCAGGACTCCACGTAACTCCTGACGTGGAGACCACTATCGCAACGGCAAGTGTAACGGATAAACCATTACTACTGGTTGTCGAAGATAACGAAGACCTGCGGACCCAGATGGTAGCTTACCTGTCAGGCAACTACCAGGTATTGACAGCCCAGAACGGCCAGCGGGGTTGGGAGCAGGCCCTTAGCCTGATTCCTGATCTGATTGTGAGCGATGTAATGATGCCCGAACTAGACGGCTATCAACTGTTGGACCGGCTAAAAATGGATGAGCGGACCAGCCACATTGCGGTGATTTTACTGACGGCCCGCTCGTCGGCCGAGAGTCGGATGCGGGGCCTGCAACTACGGGCTGACGACTACCTAATAAAACCGTTTAGCTTAATTGAACTGGAACTACGCATCGGTAACAGCCTGCGCACGCGGCAGCAGGCGCAAAAGCGGCTTCTAGCGCAACTCAACCTAACGCCATCGCCCTTGCCCACTGAGTCCGCCCCGACCCGGGAAGAACTCTTTTTAAGCCGACTCCGGCAGGTGATTCTGGCGCAGCTTGCTAGTGAGAGTTTGGATGTAGACTGGCTGGCGGCTCAGGCCCAGATGAGCCGGACGCAGTTGAATCGTAAGCTGTCGGCTCTGACGGGTCTCAGTCCCAACCGCTTCATTCAACGGGTTCGTTTGGAGCGAGGGGCTGAGCTGTTGCAAGGTGGAACATTGACCGTCGCCGAAGTAGCTTATCAGATCGGCTACGATTCTCCATCCTACTTTGCTAAAGTGTTTCAGGAGCAGTTTAGCTACCCCCCGTCAAAGTGGCGGGACCAGTAATTACTTGATGAATTGTGTCTCAGCAAACGCTGATTTCTAGATTGGTTCTTTAGTGAAAGCGGAAAAGCTGCTTCAGTTGAAACCCCTCTTTTTGTACCGTATTGGTGGAATCAGGTAAATATGCCTAGGTGTCACACATACTTTTGTTGAATCAAAAGGGCCGTCGCACGCCCTGATGATGTGGGTAGAACAGAAGCGGTTCAGTAGAAGCCTTCCCTATTTTATAGGTGATCATATGTAATTTATACGTACAAAAGCGATCACAAGCAATTGCCCTGGCGATAGAAGAGTAAACAGATGCATTCAACGAACTCCGCTCAATAAGCACAAGGGCTGTAACGAACACGTACGTTAGTTACAGCCCCCAGTGTAAACTAAGTAGTCAAACTGCCCGGCAGGCTTAGTTAGCCTGAATGCGGGCTGAGTTGTTGCCGCGACCCGGCTTGACCGAGTTGTAGTCGGCCGTTGCTCCGCCGATCCGTACTTCGTCGCAGAAAACAACCCGCTC
>JAKONH010000040.1 GCA_022702045.1 Spirosomataceae bacterium | reverse complement strand
TTACGTTAGTAAGAACTTACCAATCCTTAACGCCTTATTGTCCACCTTAGAGTGGAACAATAAGAAGTCAGTTTATGTCGACAGACAAACTAAGAAAAGATACGAAGAGGATGTGATAGAGGAAAGTGCAATCAAACATTTAGCAACTGATATACATAAACTAAGTAAGAGTTCAACGACAAACAGAAAACGAAAAAGTGCTAAACGATTTGTTAAAGCCGAGCGCTTTAAAGGAGCCCACAGTAAGGTGAAGAAAATCAAGGCAGCATCTCTGCGTGTATCTGTACCGAATAATAAGAATGATATACACGCAGAGTCAGCCATTCTTGAAGATTTAATCAAGAAAACTAATAACGCGCTAGTTTTAGTCGCTGGTACAAAAGTAGCGTGTACAGCATGCCAAGCTTATTATACGAAGCATAATCATCAAGAGCATATTGGCAATTATACCAGTTTTGCTTGGATGTCGAAATCGTCAATGAAGCAGCTCGGTTTTGATCCTGATCAAGTTGAAGCCTATTTGATTGAAATTAGAAACATGTTACATGAGCGAAGAGAAAATATGTTATTCTATGCCGGTTCGAGTGGGACATTCAAAGACACCGAACTTGAGTACGAAAGTAGTGACAGTGATTCAGAAGATGAAGACGCGATGAAAGAGGCAAAAAGCAATGTTTCTCAGTGGACGATAGTGACAAAATTACTTAAGGATCTAAAGAGGGGGCAGCTCTATTAGTAACAGATCGACTATTAGGTCAAATGTTAATCAGACTGAAGGGTATTTATTGATTTGTTAGTAGGTTTATAAAGTCGTTAGCTTACGGAACCAGCCTACTCCTATTGGAAGCCGCAATCGCTTGTTACGTTCTTTACAAACTTACTCACGTGTCGATAACGGGAGATAGTTTACGCCATTGATGTTCGTCTTTTGCGAAAAGTTGAGTGAGGCCAAATTGAACTCGTTTGAGATTCATACTAATAAAATTTTCAGGCGTAAGCCCCTAGCGAGTTGAGGGCGTATCGGTGTGACTGTGAGGGGCGGTAGGTGGAGATGGCCTGGTCGAGGTGGCGCAGTAGGGTTTGCTGATCGGGGTTGAGCGGGTGATACTGCATTTCCTGATGCAGGGCGCGGGCGACGGTAACGGGCAGGCGGTATTTGTACGATCGGCGTGCATCGCGTTGTCCCCAGGCAAAGAGCTGCTCCAGCCGTAATGTCGCCTGAAAGGCCAACAGCACACAAACGGTCAGCGACTGTTGCTTTAGGGGCAAATCAAGGTTGTCGCGGCTAATACGACTTAGAAACGCGATCAGGGCGGCAAACTCAGTAGGATATAGCGAAAGCGTGAGCATGGGCGTAGTTTTTTAGTCACCAGTTCAGCCAACATTGATACCAGTAGCGCATTCGTTGGCTACTAAATTGGCCGGGTGTGGACGTTTTTAATCTTACGGCAGGAATACTCGTTGATCCGGTCGTTGGCCTTCGCGCTGACGCGGCTCGGTGCGCTGTCGTTCAACAGCGCCTATTCGGTCTTAAACTGTCGATCCGGGTCGAAGGAGCAGCGAACGTATTATCCGGTAAGACTACGCTACCGGCAGGCGGGCGGGATGGCTACCAATGAGAAGCGCACGGACCAACATCCGCCTGATTGGCTGGTAGGTAATTGCCGATTCTAGCGCGTTACACAGGCAGTGATAGCGTTAGCCGTATACAGGCTGTTTCATTACCTGCCTGAACGGCACGAGCCGATGAATCGCGACCGATATGCGGTTAGTGACGAATAAATCGAAGATGCGTGTAGGTCGGTTAGCCGCTGTGTTATGTCAGCAACCAGGGATCCATAGTTGGCGGATGGATGATACCAGGTTCGGGAACGGGTAAGGTGACTCGCCGGACAGGCCTGACTAGCCAGGTTAGCGCAGTAGTAGTTGTAAAAGGACGCTGTTGCCGAGCGGGTGGTGCCGTTACAACGAACGTAAGCGGGTAGCCGGGGTCAGATTGATCGTAAACCAGTAGCGGTACAACTGACTGAGTAGCGCGTCCCAGCTTTCTATCGTAATAGGTTTGATGTGGCAGGCCGAGAACCCCTTGTTGTACGCCCGTTTTGCGCGGAATGCATCTAGCAGCGTATCCAGCAATAAAATGGGTGTGAACGTGAGTCTGGGATGCTCTATCAGGGCGTCGGTTGCTGTGGCGATATCGAATGCGACCGAATCGACCAGAACGAGCTGATAGGTCTCATTTTTTTCGACGTACGTGATCGCTTCTGTTATAGATGAGACCGTATCCCATATGATCGTACCAAAAACAGGCTGCGCCAGCTGCACAACCGAACGGGCCAGCGCAGGGTCTGCTTCGATCAATAAGATGGTTGGTACACTGGGCATGAAAAAATCTACTATAGTATTTTTATAGGGTAAGCATGTTCTGTGCCATAAACTGACAACGTATCGTAGCGGGTAAATGATTGTCGGTGGCCTGCCGATTTCTTTGTTTAGACAGCGTGTAAAGAAACGGTAAACAATTTAGCGCAGGTGTTGGTATACTCTAATAGCCCAAGCAGGTGCTCTTCATATGTACTCCGACCCCGACCCGCGCGTAATTCTGTACATCGACAGCGATGAAGACGACCATTTTCTATTTGGCTCGCTGTTGAAGACAGTAGCACCCGACTACACACTGCAGTCGTTCATGCGGGCTGAAGACGCGTTGGCTCACCTACAGAAGACCGAGCAACCGCCGTTTCTGATTTTGTGCGAAGTATTGCTGCCTGGCATGACGGGTCTTGAATTACGCAGAACTATATACGCTGACGAGCAGCTACGTAAACGGAGTATCCCCTTCGTGTTTGTTTCTGATCCCGTTATCCAGTCGGTTATCGAAGAAGCGTTCGAACTGACGGTGCAGGGTTTTTTTGAAAAGAGCCACAACCGGCAGCAACAGTTAGAGGACCTTACGCTGATCCTGAACTACTGGCAGACAAGCTTTCACCCAAACAAAATCTAGTCGCAGCTGAGAGGACGCTACGAAGCTACTTATTCTTTACTGGTAGGACGTATCCCGTTAAGGGGCGGTAGTGTAACCGTTTCGTACCAGTATTGCCGCAAACCAGCCATAAATTGCTTCCATTCGTCCAGACTGAACGGCTTGTGGATGAACGACGAAGCACCTGTTTGATAGGCCTGATACACAAGCGGGAGCTGGTCATTGGCCGAGATCATCAATATCTGTAGTAAGGACAAACGCTCATCCGACCGGATCTGCGCTAAGAGTTGCAACCCATCAATCGTATCGTTAAGATCAACGTCCATCAAGACAAGCTGGGGCAGCCGTTTTGGCCCGGACAGCAGCCATTCCTGCGCCTGCTGCGCATTGCTGACAAAGGTGAACTGCGCTTCAGGAAAGGTGTTACGGGCGGCCTGGGTCACAACAAGCGGCAGTGACTGGTCATCGTCGATGAATAGAATCAGGAAGGGGCGGTGCGTCAATTCGAAAGTAGAAACAAATGAACAGACGCAAATGTAGTGATTTTGCGCAAGGGGGCGCGATGGGCAGTAGCAGGTGATCCAGGAAGCTAGTGACTCATGGCGATTATAGTTTATTTCTTATTTTCTCATTTTGTTCAGTGGTTACATAGATGCGTTGTATCTTGTTGCATCGACATGAAGAACCGATAAGTAACTGCCATGACGAATCATAGCCTGACTATTTCGCGAGCCCGCATAAAGCTCTACGCCCGTCACCTATCGGAATGGACTGATCTGGTAGCGATGCAACGAATAGTCTGGACGATTGTTCATGCTGAGTTTGCCCAGCAACTTTCGTTATGCGGAACGGATGGAGCAGCTCGCTTTCGATTGAAGACGAATCAGGCCGATCGGTTCAATAAATTGATGGCCGATCAGAGCGAGATACGCGCGCAACTAAAAGAAAGACATCAGTATGATTTCGTCCTGCTGGAACAGCTCGACGAAAGTCCAAATGGGACTGAAAGAGCCGCAATCAGTTTGCAACCACGACCCTGACTTAGTTGAATCGTTTATGTACGGTAATGATGCGCTTGCCAGAACCGTATGTCAATAATGGAAAACGCCAGGTAGCTGAGCCGGGCCAGCCTGATGGGAAAATGGGTTGCCCGCGTTTTCTGAACTAACCAGTTCGATGCCACAGGGCAGGGGGAAGGTTGATTCGCTGGATTGCGCATACACCAGACCGATACGGCAACCCAGCGTTTCGGCTTGTTCGAGCATATCGAATAAGCGGGTGACGCCAACCAGATAAAAGGCGCTGCTTAACAGGTTTCCATAGCGCCAGTCGGCCGACTCCCGGTGTGACCGTTCTGCTTGAGTGATGTACTGCTTATAAAGTTGAAATCCGTTCATGGCTTGACGTGTCATAGGTATAAGTACTACTTAATTCATAGGCAATATATGTAATTGATAGAGACTAGTTATTGATCACTAGTTAAAAAATTAATTAAAAAATAAAGTTATAATTATCATAGCACTTATAAAAGGAGCTAAGTAGACCCATTTAATGTGTATAGTAACTGAACGGACACCTAATCATTGCTGAGGGGAATAGGTAAGTAGTAGTACTCTATAATAGCTGGATTACTGTATACTAAGTTGACTTGAGTAAATAAAGAGATAAATAAGATAATTTATTATATACTGAAGTAGGTAAATAAGTACTCGTACGCTTTATTTGTGGACACACTATTCTTCTTCAATCTTATTTATCAGCAGGCCACGACGTGGCGAATTATGCCATTATGTGATCAGGCCTGTTTGCAGGTAATAACGTATTGTCCTTGTTTCTCGAGCAGCTGGCTTATTTTTCTGAACTGATTCCGCTAAAAGTAGTAAACAGCATTGGCTCCCAATGCCACTTCAGCGAGCCTACTGGTTATACCGGTAGGCTATGTTTGTCTTACCAGTGGCCTATCAATTGAACGGATTCGTCGCCGGGCAAGCCTGGGCGTGTCCCGCTTGCACAGATAGTCGAGGGTGCCTCTAAAACGAGAACAAAACCGTATACTCATTCTTTACGTGTCGCTACAACATATATGACCGGTAAATTCTTTTACGCCGTACACACACGTTCATCAATGCAATAGTTTGACACCATGGTTGTGAAGGTTGGAAAATTGAAAGGGCCTTTCCGGGGTTTTCGGAATCTGGAAACCCGGTTTGTCTTTCTGGATGGCAGCGTCTGGCGACAGCGGCAACCCAAGTATCTGTATTTCTACGCAAACAGACCCCGTGCCCGAGTGCTGTATGAAAATGGGCGTTATGTACTGGAGGTTGACGGGACCGACGAAACAATTGAAGTAATCGAAGAAACGGCGACTGCTCAACTACAGAATCAGGCTGAATCGCCGGTGCAGCCCGTCTAAAATCAAACTGGCAGCACGAGCATTGGCTGAAACAGGCGTATATTCGTCGGACTGAGCCAATGCCCGTATGCCGTTTCGCCACACGGTTCGTCAGCGAACCTACGTTTTTGACGATCTCAAAACCTTACTGGCCCGGGCTAGCCCACTGCGATCGGGCGATGAGCTGGCGGGGGTAACGGCCCGGTCGGCCGAAGAACGGGTAGCCGCTCAGATGGCTCTGGCTGATCTGCCGCTGACGCATTTCCTGACGGAAGCCGTAATTCCCTATGAACAGGACGAAGTCACCCGACTCATTATCGATTCACACGATGCGCAGGCGTTTTCTCCCGTTCGGCAACTGACGGTTGGTGCGTTGCGCAACTACCTGTTGGACTATGCAACGACGACCGACACCCTGCGGGCGCTGCACCGGGGACTGACTCCCGAGATGGTGGCGGCTGTGTCGAAGCTCATGCGCAACCAGGACCTGATTGCCGTTGCCAGTAAGTGTGAAGTCATCACGCAGTTTCGCAATACCATCGGCCTACAGGGGCGACTGAGTACCCGGCTTCAACCCAACCACCCAACCGACGATGCCCGTGGCATTGCCGCCAGCCTGGTCGACGGCTTGCTCTACGGCTCTGGCGACGCGGTCATCGGTATCAACCCCGCCACCGACCATCTGCAAACGACTGTCCGGCTGTTACACCTGCTCGATTCTGTCCGTGAGCGGTTCGCTATTCCCACGCAGACCTGCATACTAAGCCACCTGACCACGACCATACAAGCCATCGAGCAGGGGGCACCTGTCGATCTGGCGTTCCAGAGCATCGGCGGTACGGAAGGCGTCAACGCATCCTTCGGAATCAATCTGGCGCTGCTGCGCGAAGGCCTGGACGCTGCCCGGTCGCTGAACCGGGGTACGCTGGGCCAAAACGTGATGTATTTCGAGACAGGGCAGGGGAGCGCCCTGTCTGCCAACGCGCACCATGGTGTTGATCAGCAAACGGTCGAAGCCCGGGCCTATGCCGTAGCGCGTATGTTCGACCCGTTACTGGTCAATTCCGTAGTCGGGTTTATCGGACCCGAATACCTTTATGATGGCAAACAGATCATCCGGGCTGGGCTGGAAGACCATTTTTGCGGCAAAGTGCTGGGCCTGCCGATGGGTGTCGACATTTGCTATACCAACCATGCCGAAGCCGATCAGGACGACATGGATACGCTACTGACGGTACTGGGCGCGGCTGGGGTAACGTTTATCATGGGTATTCCCGGTGCCGATGATGTTATGCTGCACTACCAGAGCACGAGTTTTCATGATGCACTCTATCTCCGACGCCAACTGAACCGCCGTCCGGCCCCGGAATTTGAGCAATGGTTGCTGAAGATGGGTATCCTCAACGACGCCTTACAACTGCAACCCGTACAAAAGGGTCATCGCCTTGTCGCATCAGTATCTACCTTTTAACACCGATTACTATGGCTAGCTGGCACATCCTGACTCTTATGACCCTGCTGGCGGTGACGGCCTGCAAAAAAAAGAACGATGTACGTCCGCAGGCAATTGTATTGCAAATCGATAACCGTCCGCCTGTAGACTGTTCGGCGGGCGTTCTACAGCGAAAATGTTTGTGGGTCCGAGAAGGTGATGCCACCAACTGGCATCTGTTTTATAACGACATCGATGGGTTTACCTACGAACCGGGGTACCGGTATCTGCTGGATGTTCAGCGGGAACCGTTGCCTGTTGATGGAGTGATGGACGCACTACCCTACAAATACACGCTGGTCCGAATCATTGAAAAGACGAACTGATAAGTACGTGTCGACACTAATGAACGGTAAACGCCTGCTACTGCTGGGACTATGTCTCGTCGTTGGGGCATCTGGCCATGCCCAACACCGTAATGATGCTGCTGACACCGTTGCCAGTTACGTCAACGTCAGGCCGGTTGTCGGCTACGACACGGTGCAGGCGGTTCGCCAGCTCTT
>JAKONH010000067.1 GCA_022702045.1 Spirosomataceae bacterium | reverse complement strand
CGTACCGGCCGAGGGGCAGGAGGGCGAGGTCAGCGTCATCAGGATATACACGTTGTTAACGGGGAATACCTTGATGTCGTAAATCAGTCCCAGCTCATATACATCGACCGGGATTTCGGGGTCGTACACGCTCTTAAGCGCCAGTACGACCTGTTCCTTCAGTTCTTCGTCTGTCATCACTGCGCAGAATTGGCCGAATACGCCCGGCCATAGGCTTTCATGCGTTCGATCATGGATGCCAGACCACCCGCACGCAGCGATGTGATCAGATTGCCCATGCCTACGCGGGGAATGAAATAAAGATCAGCAGTTGCGATGTCTTCCGGCTTTTCGTCCGACAGTACCCGGATTAGCAAACTGATAAGGCCTTTCGACACTTGTGCTGTTGGTTCACTGTCGCCGTAAAAACGGATAGTACCACCCTGCAATTCAGCATCAAGCCACACTTTTGACTGACAACCCATGATTCGGTTTTCGTCAGTCTTAGCTGACTCCGGCATTGGCGGTAATTTCTTGCCAATGTCGATGATGTATTGCGTCTTGTCGAGCTGATCGTCGAACAGATCAAATTCGTCGATTATCTCGTCCTGTTTCTCGTTGATTGTCATCACTATAGCTTACCAAGCGGTCTGCCCATCGGTTATTGTCTTGTGTACTGTAAACAACCCGATAGCTACCCGCAAAAATTTCACGGATAAACGAAATATAATAATCCGGTACGATGCGCCCCATTTCAGGAAACTGATCCACTAAAGTGAGCTTACGGAATAGTTGATCTGACCAATCATCGGGCACAGCAGCAGACGGGTCAAATAAATATTCGTAAATGACGCGAACTTCTTCTTGCGCTGACTCTTTCCGGCTAATCATGCATTACGATCTGCTTCAGCCAGTTTTTCTGTCTAGTGTAACGCAGCATTTGCATAACCTAGTCGTTTGAGACCTCTGTTGTTTCGAGCAGTCGGCTCTCTATCAACTCTTCAGAAGAAACTCTGTCTGGCAATTCACCGAGCGCAGCTAACACCTGATTTTTATCCAGTAAGATTTTACCTGTATGCACAACTCACACCGTTTAAATCCTTACAGCATCATTTTCTGAACCCGGCGGATACCCTGAACGAGCCGGTCAATCTCGTCTTTGGTGTTGTAAACCGCGAAGGACGCCCGTGTAGTTCCGGCAATGCCAAAGCGATGCATAAGTGGCATAGTGCAGTGGTGACCCGTCCGCACGGCAATGCCCTGCTGATCGAGAATAACGCCCATATCCTGGTGGTGAATGCCATCTATGACAAACGATACAACACCAATCTTTTCCTTCGCCTGACCAATAATCCGCAGACCATCAATTTCGCTTAGCTGCTCCGTTGCGTAATCGAGTAAATCCATCTCGTGCGCAGCAATTGCTTCTTTACCAAGCTGATCGATAAACTCAACCGCGGCTTTCACCGCTACGACATCGGCTATGTTAGGCGTACCTGCTTCAAACTTATACGGAATATCGTTATAGGTCGTTTTTTCAAACGTCACCTCACGAATCATTTCGCCACCACCCCGGTAGGGCGACATGGCTTCGAGCAGGGCTGTCTTTCCGTACAGTACACCCATGCCCGTCGGGCCGTAGAATTTGTGGGCCGAGCAGACAAAGAAATCGGCGTCGAGAGCCTGCACATCGACGGGCAGGTGAGAAGACGACTGAGCGCCGTCGATCAGTACGACTGCACCCACAGCGTGGGCTTTCTCAATAATCGTTTTAACCGGGTTGACCGTACCCAATGAGTTCGACGCGTGAACGACGGAAACCAGCTTTGTTTTCTCCGACAACAGCGCATCGTATTCCTCTAGAATCAGATCGCCCTGCTCATCGACCGGAATCACCTTCAAGATGCAGCCGCGCTCTTCGCAAAGCATCTGCCAGGGGACAATATTAGAGTGGTGCTCCATGCCCGAGATGATGATCTCGTCGCCCGCGTTCAGGAATCGACGGCCGTAGGCTTGCGCCACCAGGTTGATACCGTCGGTAGTACCATAAGTAAAGATAATCTCCTGCCAATGTTCAGCATTCAGAAACGACTGCATTGCCCGGCGCGATGCTTCAAAAGCGGCCGTGGCCTGCTCCGCCAAGTGGTGAATACCCCGGTGAATGTTGGCATTATACCCCTCGTAATACTTCGTAAGCGCATCAACTACGGCACGGGGTTTTTGCGTCGTGGCCGCATTGTCGAAATAGACCAGCGGCCGATTGTTGATCTGCTGATCAAGTATGGGGAAATTCTGCCGGATTTGCTGAATATCGAGAGACGGGGCGATAGCCGTTTGCATGAGACTGTCTGGTGTTACTGTATAAATAACAGGCTGAGTGCGGGAAAGGTGCAATAAAAATCGGGGATTAACGAAGTCCGAACAGAACCTTGTTAACCCCCAGCTTTGTCGGAATGACAAAAAGGTAATTGCTATTACTTCGTCAGCTTGGCCGTTACGACGCCTGCCAGGTAGTCACGGATTGGCTGAATCTTGATCTGACTTAGTACGTCCTGCGCGAAGGCATATAACAGCAGTGTACGGGCTTCATCTTTCGGAATACCCCGCGACCGCATATAGAACAGGGCTTCGTCGTTTAATTGACCCGTCGTCGTACCGTGTGAGCACTTCACGTCATCAGCATAGATTTCGAGCTGCGGCTTAGTATTCATTGTCGCGTTAGGCGACAGTACGACGTTTTTGCAGGATTGATATGCGTTGGTTTTCTGAGCGTCGGGCCGGACGAAAATTTTACCGTTGAATACACCGGTACCGCTGTCGTCCAGAATGCCTTTATACAATTCATTGCTGTACGAATTAGGCATAGCATGATCGACCAGCGTGTGGTTATCGACGTGCTGCCGGCCATTTGGCATGTACAATCCGTACATAAATGCTTCGGCGTACTGCCCGTTCAGCACAATGTTCAGGTTGTTACGAACGAAATTGCCGTTCAGCGTGACGGTAGCCGCGTAGAAGTGACTGTTGTCCGTCTGATGAACCTGTGTAGTACCGATGTGATAGGCTTGATTGGTTTCGTCCTGTACTTTATAATACTGCATGCGGGCGTCGCGTTCCAGCGAAATTTCCGTTACAATATTGACGAAGCTGCTATTATCACCCAGCGTACGGAATGACTCGGCTACGGTCACCTCGGCGTTCTTGCCAACCAGAATCAGGTTGCGCGGCTGCGCGGCTACATTATTGACGCGGGCGTCGCTAATGAATCGCAGGATGATGGGTTGTTCGACCTGCGCATTAGCTGGAACCCGAATGACTACACCATCTGTAGCAAGAGCCGTGTTCAGAGCCGTAAACGCACTGTCTTTATAGTCGGCATAGTTAGCAAAGTGCGCACCTACACCGTCGGGGTCAGCCTTGATACTATCAGCAAGGCTACCGATCTGTACCTGATCGGCCGGGCTGACGATGTGCGACATATCAGCCTGATAATGGCCGTTGACGAAGTACAGTACGTTGCCTTCCAGGTTCGGAATTTCCAGCGACGACAGTTCGTCGGCGGTCAGTGTCGACGTCCCGTCGATGGTGAAACGCTGCTTGATCAGGCTGTTCACGTTGGAGTATTTCCACTCCTCGTGCCGGATGGTTGGGAAGCCGAGCTGATCGAACGCAGCCAATGCCTGCCGCCGAACCTGGTGCAGGGCAGTTTTGCTTTCGCCGTTCAGACGCTCCTCACCCTCCCGGAAGGCGGTCAGCAGCTGGTTTTTAAAATCAGTATATGATTCGTAAGTCGGAGTCATTTGTTGGTAGTTTGAAACGGCCCGTCGTAGCG
>JAKONH010000568.1 GCA_022702045.1 Spirosomataceae bacterium | reverse complement strand
CCGAAGCGCCGTTGATCAGCCACCTGATTCTGGAATTACTTCGACAGGGTCACCGGGTACTGGCCATCACAACTGATCGGAACCTGGACGACGATCAGCCACCATTCGTTTACGAGCAGAGTCAGCTCACCTATGTAGTGGCTCCGAGCCGGCAGCGCATTTTCCGGCCAAACGGCAAACGCCCCGGCCGCACCGCCGACTTCTTCCGCGTCGAACGGAAGCACATTCTGGCGATTCTTCGCCAGTACAAGCCGGATGTCGTTCACGCCCACTGGACGTATGAGTTTGCGATGGCGGCCATGGCATATGATCCTGACGCACTGATTACCGTTCACGACAACGCCCGGTTGATTCTGAAGTACATTCCTACGCTGGAGCGGCTGTTTATGCTGGGTATGGCCCGGTACGTATTTCGCAAAGGGCGTCGGTTTACAGCGGTATCGCCCTACACGGCCCAGTCGGTTCAGCCCTGGACCTCGGCTCGCATTCAGGTAGTACCGAACCCGGTTATTAAGCCGCACCTTGACGACGTGGTCCGCCCGGCGCACCCGGTTATCGCAATGGCAGTAAACGGCTGGGCATTGCACAAGAACCTGGAAACGGCACTGCTGGCGTTTAAAAAAATTCAGCAGCAACGCCACGACGCGGTACTGTCGGGCTACGGTACAGCTTTTGAGCCCGGCAAGCAGGCCGACGATTTCTGTCAGAAGCACTCGATTACAAATGTTCAGTTTCTGGGTCTTACCCCACATCAAACGATGCTACAGGGTATGGCCCAGAGTGATCTGGTACTGCACACGTCGCTCGAAGAGTCGTTTGGCATGGTACCCGCTGAAGCAATGGCCTGCGGGGTGCCGGTCGTCGCCGGGCAGCACAGCGGAGCCGTTCCCTGGGTTGTTGGCGAAGGCGGTCTACTGGTTGATGTAACGGATGCCGATGCCATCGCTGCCGCCGTCGACCGCCTGCTGACGGACCGGACACTGGCACAGTCGATTGCCCGTAAGGCACAGACCAGCGTCGCTGACCGATTTAATCTAACACAGGTAACTGCCCAGTACATGGCTCTGTACGAACAGTCGCTACGCCCAAACCATCGTCCGGTAGCTGTCTAAGCAAGTTACTGAGGTCCCGATCCGCATGACCTGACGCTGACTGGTAATGCATCGCATCTGTACCCGCACATACAAGTTAACGCCCGCGTCTTCGCCCTTTCTACGTTATACCTAAGGTAGGTATGGTGACTGCGGGCGTATTGCCCCGCAATACAGCCGTCGATTCACCGCTGATCCATCAGCTACGTCCAACCGCAGTCGAACACCCATTGGGTTCTGCATGACCCTTGTTCACAGCGTTGTATATCCACTAACAAATTACACATATGAAAGCAACCAATTGCAGGCTACTCCTGCTGTCCCTGTTCACCGGTCTGGCGGGACTTATCATCAGCTGTAAAGACCCCAATCCGGTCGTCGACCCCGAGCCGACGACGGTAACGATCAGCAGCATCGACCCGACTTCGGCACCTGTCGGCAGTACCATTGCCATCACGGGTACCAATTTCAGTTCCGACCCGACGAGCAATACGATCACCATTGGGGGCATCCCAGCCACGATTGTGTCGGCCTCACCAACCCGCCTTGTCGTGACAGTACCTGCCAGCGCTACCACTGGTCCGGTTAGTATATCAGCGGGAGGGCAGACAGCCCAGAGCCAGACGTCGCTGACAGTAACGTTACCATCCGTTAAACCGGTCGTTACCCTGCAGAACACTCTTTTTGGCAACCGTACCCTCAGCCGTGATACCGTGTACCTGTTGCGTGGCATCGTGTATGTCCCACAAACCTACACGCTGACGATTCCGTCAGGAACCGTCATTCGTGGGGCCGCTGCCGATGCTGACCCATCGGGGGCGAACATGCCCGGCGCACTGGTTATCGAACGCGGGGGCTTTATCAACGCCCGGGGTACGGCTAGCCAGCCAATTGTCTTTACATCAGCCAAAGCCGCCAATCAACGGGCTGCCGGCGACTGGGGTGGCGTGGTCCTGATTGGTCGGGCACCCGTTAACCGGGTCGGCACGACCGCGAACCCACGGGGTATCCGGGGGACGGTGGAAACCTACGGCGAACCGGCTGGTAATTCGGGCGCGATGCAGTATGTCCGTATCGAATATGCCGGTGCGCCGATGGCGGGTAACACGGCTGTTCGGCTAGCCGGACTGTCGTTCGTCGGCGTCGGCACAGGCACCACCATCGACCACATACAAGTGTCGAATAGCGGTGGTGATGCGTACAGTTGGTTTGGCGGTACGGTCAACGCCAAAAACCTGATGGCCTTCCGCACCACCGACGACGACTGGACGGTCGACTGGGGCTACACAGGTAACGTGCAGTTCGGCGCAGCCCTGCGTGATCCCAGTGTGTTCGACGCATCGGGCTCGAACGGACTGGAAGTCGAGAACTACGAAACCGCTGATACCGACGTATCGCTGGTTACGCCGATCAACGGCCAGGCGCAGAATGTACCAGTCTTTGCCAACATTAGCAGTTTCGCTTACAACACAACCCCAACGACGGGTAACGCCCGCGCTGGTTTGTATGTCCGCCGGAACAGCGCCATCGCAGTCTACAACTCACTGTTTTACGGTTATCCGGAAGGCGTTCGTATCGAGTCGACAACCGGCCCCAGCAGCCTGACCAGTGGTACTGTTGATCTGCGCGGGGTTGTGCTGGCGAACACGCTGTCGCCCGTAGTAGGTGGTGGAGCCATCACCAGCGATCAGATTTCGCAGTATGTTCAGACGGTAGGACGCAACAACCAGATCGTACCATCGAATAACCTGGCCTCACTGCTGCTAAACGGTAGCAACTTCACGCTGACGTCACCAGCCTTCCTGCCCCAGTCAGGCTCGCCGTTGCTGAGCGATGCGGTAAGTGGCAACCGGCTCAACAGCTTCTTCACGGCGGTGACCTATCGCGGGGCTTTCGGTACCGACAACTGGGCCGCTAACTGGACGAACTATAATCCGCAGGCTGTCGACTACGACCGGTAGACTGTTTCGACCCAAAAAGAAAGGGGAAACCAGCTCTGGTTTCCCCTTTCTTTTTGGGCAATTTAGTGAGGTGCTACGCTTTTATGTCTTGCCCCGAGCGGATCGTTACCGGCGCACCATCGGCCAGGAACACGCTGCTTGGTGGTCCCGCAAAGAAGGGTGCAAACTGAGGACCATACAGCCGGTCTACGTCGCAACGTACGTCGAACTGACTGACGGGATAAATCTTCCAGCGGTCATGAACGACTTCAAACTCAGACGTATGCTTCATTCCGCGTGCGGTGTAGCCCCAGTAGTTTTCGGTGATAAACCATTCTTCGCTACCCGGCTGCGCCTGTTTCCCCGTCCGACTAGCTTTAACATCGATGTAGTTCCAGTCATCGCCTATCTGCCATTCGTACCGGATGTGCTGACTATCGTCACGGAACTGCCAGGTGTGGCGCATGGGTCGGGTTTCGTACGGTTCGCCGTAGAGCGTTCGCGCTACCCACACGATCGCCGGTTTCGGCACGATTTCCTTAACGAACACGACGCCCTGCTGCCAGCCCTTGTTTGTTTTACGCCGGACATAAAAACGAAGATTAAATTCTTCAAACTCAGTATGGAACGGCACCGGTACCTCACCCAGCATCCGTACCTTCTCGAAGTTGAAGCCCACCAGACTACCGAAACAAACACCGTCGTAATCGTCGAGTTCGGTTCCGTGCGGCACGAGCGGTTGCAGTACCGCCCGGTCGATAGGGTAGTTAGCGAAGATCAGGTTACGCCAGTCGGCTGCTAAAAACGTGAACGCCATTTTCGAAGAAAGCGAGCTAAAAAAGGCCAGCCTTACGGCTGGCCCTTGGTGGTTATGGAAACTTGGGGAACTTGCTAAAGTCGGGCTTACGCTTTTCCAGAAAGGCGTCCTTCCCTTCTTTTGCTTCTTCAGATAGGTAGTAGAGCAGCGTTGCGTCGCCAGCGAGTTGCTGAATACCCGCCTGTCCGTCGAGTTCTGCATTGAACGATGCCTTGAGCATGCGCAGCGCAATCGGACTTTTTTCGAGCATCTTGCGGCACCAGGCTACAGTCGTTTCTTCCAGCTTGTCGAGCGGCACGACCTTATTGACCAGCCCCATGTCTAGGGCTTCCTGCGCGTCGTACTGATCGCAGAGGAACCAGATTTCGCGGGCTTTCTTCTGCCCTACAACCCGCGCCAGATACGACGCGCCAAACCCACCGTCGAATGAGCCGACTTTCGGGCCGGTCTGTCCGAAGCGGGCGTTTTCGGCGGCAATACTCAGGTCACAGACAACGTGCAGCACGTGTCCGCCCCCGATGGCATACCCCGCAACCATCGCTACGACGGGCTTGGGAATCCGGCGAATCTGCATTTGCAGATCGAGTACGTTCAATCGCGGCACTTTATCTTCACCAACGTAGCCCCCGTGCCCCCGGATCGACTGATCGCCCCCGGAGCAGAATGCTTCGCCCCCTTCACCGGTTAGAATAACAACGCCAACGCGCTCATCCTGCCGGGCAATTTCCATCGCTTCAGACATTTCCTTCACCGTCTGTGGGGTGAATGCGTTGCGCTTGTGTGGGCGGTTGATGCTGATTTTGGCAATCCCGTCGTAGTACGTAAACAGGATTTCCTGATACTCTTTAATAGTCTCCCAGGGGTAATTGCTTGTCATAGCTAATAATGATTGAGTGAGGGAATGACTGAATGACAGAATTAGTAAACGGATCGGCAGGTGCAGACCATTCACTTAGTCTATCACTCACTCATTCTATCATTCAGTATATGAAACATCGTGATATTGCACGTCCCAGGTATGATCGGCCATCATCCGCACGGTGGCCAGGCAACGCTCGAATGGGAAGGTGCGCCCCCACTCCGTCGGGCCAACCATCGACAGCAGATCGGTACCATTTTTGCGCTGGTAGAAATGATACGTATGCCCGACCACTGGTTCGAAACTCATTTGTGCCGCGTAGATGCGCTCGGAAATTTCGACCCGGTGCCGAATGGCGGTCGCCTGCTCGGCCAGTAACTGCATCTGCTTGTAAAGCTGACTGAGCTGCATGTCGGTCTGTTCGCGCATAGCAGCAACGGCCCGACCGGTGATCTTGCCTTTATCTTCGGGCCGAATGACAGCACCGCCCGCCGTGTGGGCGTACTCGAGCAGGCCCGGCGATGCGGCTACCTTGTCGGGCGAGATTGGATTGACAACAACTTTTGCTTCTTCCATACGTATTAGCAAACCGCCGGATGAATTGCTTTGTTTCTCCAGCGTTTGTTGATAAAAAAAAGCATCTTTACGACACTGTATCCGCTATTTCGGCAAAAGTACGACAAACCTATGGAAACCGCTTCTACCCCATCGAACCAGCCGCTCCTCTCCCGGCATTCATTCGTTCACGTGCTGGGCGCAGCCTTCACGACACTACTTTTCTCCGGTAATACATCGGGCTGTTCCGGCAGCGAAGCCGCACCCGACCCCCAACCCGACGTAATGACGCTGGACCTAACCGATAAAGTCAATCAGACGCTGACGCAGAAAGGCGGCTACGTGTTGACCAACAACATCGTCGTGGCCCATACCAATGCCGATCAGTATGTTGCTGTCGGTGGCCGCTGCACACACGACAATACGGCGCTGGTCTTTCGGGCCGCCGAAAATCAATTCTACTGCCCACTTGATCTGTCGCGGTATAATCTGAGCGGTAAGGTCATCAGTGGTCCGGCTACGGTTCCGCTCAAAGTATACAACGTGTCCAACCCGAGCGCCAACGTCTTGCAGGTAACCCCCCAATAAGTAACAGGTCGCCTGGTATAGTCCCTCACCCGGTCATTGTATTTATAGTACATGTTTCTTTCGCCCGACCGCCCCTTCCCCCCGGCGCAAACCGACTACGAAGCGAACACCCAGCAATTTTGCCGGGCCTGGCAGAGCGGACAGGAAACATTCACCCTGCGCACCTCCGGCTCGACAGGCACCCCGAAGCCTATCGAGCTGACCCGTGCCCAGATGCGGGCCAGTGCGCAGCTGACCGGACAGGCGCTGGGGTTGCAGGCAGGGGATTTGGCACTGATATGCCTGAACACGCAGTACATCGCCGGGACGATGATGCTTGTGCGGGCGCTGGAACTGGCGCTTCCGATGACAGTCGTTGAGCCAGGCAGCAATCCTTTTACCCACCCGGAAGTAGCGGGCAATTCGTTTGCATTCACCGCCCTTGTTCCCCTGCAACTACAAACGATACTGACCGAAACGCCCGAAAAGAAGGCTACTCTGGACGGTATGAAGGCCATTTTGGTTGGTGGGGCCGCTACCAGCCCAGCGCTCGAAACGCTTATTCAGTCGATCACCGCGCCGGTTTATGCGACCTACGGCATGACGGAAACCGTCTCGCACATCGCCCTCCGCCTACTTAATGGTCCGACAGCGTCCGACCTGTTCACGGCGTTGCCGGGTGTCGACCTAGGTACTGATGAACGGCGCTGTCTGCACATCACGTCAGCCGCTACTAACTTCGAGCGGGTACAGACCAACGACGTCGTTGACTTGCTCAATGCAACGCAGTTCCGGTTATTGGGCCGGGCCGACAGCGTCATCAACAGCGGGGGGGTCAAAGTGCAGCCCGAGCCCGTCGAGCGGCTTATTCAGACCTACCTTGCCAAGTACAACCGCAGTCCCCGTCTGTTTATCGCCGGTCTACCCGACGACCGGCTGGGGCAGCGCGTCGTACTAATGCTGGAAGGGTTACTGCTAACGGAGACCCAATGGGCAACGATTCAACAAACGGTTCGTATTGCACTCGGGCCATATTCGGTGCCGAAAGACTGGCATTCCGTCGACGTATTCAGCGAAACTCCCACCGGTAAGATTGACCGACGGGCGACAATCGACCAAATCCGCTAATTTTGCGCGGTCGACTCTTACGCTATGTCATTTACCAATCTTCGTATTCGTTTCCAGACCGCCCGGTCGCTGCCCGCGCCTTACGCTTATTTT
>JAKONH010000532.1 GCA_022702045.1 Spirosomataceae bacterium | reverse complement strand
TTGACCGCCGGCACATACCCCTTCAGCGTAACGGCGACCTCGGCTCAAGGCTGCTCAAGCACTGCCGTCGCCAGCGTGACGGTGAACCCGAACCCGGTGGTGACCTTGACCAGCGCCACCATCTGTGCCGGTACAACGGCCACCCTGTCGGCCAGTGTGGCAGCCGCGGGTACGTATACCTATGCCTTCTCGTCGGGTCTGACCCCAACGGCAGCTGGCAGCGCCGACGCGACGACGGGTGTACTCAGTGCGACGGGTACGACGACATACAGCGTGACGGCGACCTCAGCCCAGGGTTGTTCAAGCACAGCAATCGCTACGGTAACGGTTGATCCGAACCCGGTAGCAACGATCACGGCAAGCAGCCTGACCGCCTGTCAGGGTACAAACATTCTACTGACAGCTACTGGCGGCAACACGTTTAGCTGGTCAACGGGCGAAACGACGCCAAGTATCAGCGTAACGGTAAGCGGCACCTACTCCGTAACGGTGGGTAACGCAACGACGGGCTGTACGAGCACAACCAACGTAACCGTGACGGTTCTGCCGACACCAGTGTTGGCTGTGACTACCTCGGCTCCATCGGCCACGCTTTGCGCTGGCGTATCGACGACGCTGACGGTAAGTGGATGCAGCGGTAATGTTGTCTGGTCGACGGGCGACACGGGTGCTTCGCTGCTGGTTCAGCCACTCGTAACGACGACTTATTCGCTGACCTGTACACTGTCGACAGGCTGCTCGACTACCACGGCTGTAACAGTAAATGTTAACGAAGCGCCAGCTTACGACGATCCGGCAACGGTAACGGCGGCTACCTGCACGGGTGCCAACGCGAACAACGATGCTAGAATCGCCTTCGCTACGCTGCGCAACACAGCCAAAGCAGGCTACTCGACGGGTACGACGTACAGCGGTCCTGACTTCAACAGCGCAACGGCAGTTAGCAACAATGGCATCACGTTCAGTGGTCTGGCTAATCCGAATGCACGGCAGGCCTACACCGTTCGTCTGTACAGTGCGGGTGGTAACTGCTTCACGGATGTGGTCGTGTACCTCAATCCTGCCGAGTGTATCTGCCCGACGCCAAAGTGCGTACCGGTCGTGATTCGGAAAACGCGCTAATGACACTGCCCGCTTCGGTGGGTACGTAGAGTGACATAGAGAGAGACTATGCCAAACAGAAAACCCCGGCGACATTGTTGCCGGGGTTTTTTTTGTGTTGATGCATGAACGGACCGGTGAGTGGGTAAGTCGAAGAGGAACACTTCTTTCATACGTAGTTTAAGTCAAATAAGTCAGCTCGCCGTAAACATTACACTGAACAACTGCCCATCGCCCCTATGCGTCAACTGCTCGTTTTACTGTTCCTGTTTGTCATTAGTTGTCAGTCGCGGGAGCTGAAGAAGACGCGGGAGCTTGTGTTCTGGTGTTCGAATAATGGAGGAGAAATACAGTTCGCCAAAGAGTTTGCTGAACGCTGGCAGCGCACTCGTCCTGACAAGCCACTACGCTACCAGCCTATCCCGGAAGGGCAGTCGAGCGAGGAGATCATCCTGGCATCAGTGGTGGGTAAGACGACGCCCGATATTTACGCGAACATGTGGCAGGGGAGTGTCGAGCTATACGCAAAAGCGGGGGTGTTGGTACCCCTCGACACGATCGCCGATTTTCGATCGTTTATCCGGGCGCGCTGCGATAGTGCCATGATTCGGGAAATTACGTCGTCTGACGGGCACATCTACCAGGTGCCGTGGAAAGTCAATCCGATTATGACGCTTTGCAACACTAGGGAGCTAACGCCCAATACGGCTACGGGACCGCCTTATGACTACAGTGGCTACCTGCGGGCTGGGCAACACGTACAGACGCGGGATGCAAACGGCTACGTCAACCGGTGGCTGGGGTATACTGAAGTAAAAGCAATCTGGTATCAGCGGCTGTTCAACTTTTACCCCCTTTACCTGGCTGCCTCCAATGGCGCTCCTTTACTCACGCAGCAACCGGGACAGCCACCCAAAGCGGCCTTCAATAACGCAGCTGCCGTACAGGTGTTTCGTTTTTTACAGACGTTGTACCGCAACAACTACTTCGCACGTGAACGACTCTCGGCCACGCGCGACCCCTTCATCAATCAGCGTATCGTAACGCAGTTTACGGGTCCGTGGCAGCTTAGCTATCTCGATAAATTTGGTGGTGCTAATCTGCGGTATGCATTCTACCCGATGCCCGTACCCGACGGTTACAAGGGGCCAATCTATACGTACGGCGATCCGAAAAATATCGTCATTTTCAACACCTGCCCTGATCCAGTAGCCGCCTGGGCGTTCGTCAGGACGCTGGTTGACAAACCCGGCGATCTACGGTTGATGGAGCTGACGGGTCAGTTCCCGCGTCGGCAGCAGCTCGACACCGATCCGTATTTTACCCCGTTTCTGGCGAAGAACCCGCGCATGGCCCCGCTGGCCCGGCAAACCCGATACATCCGTGGTGTCGATAATAGCGAAGTCATCGTGGAGGTATTCGACATCATCTCACAAGAGTACGAAGCCTGTGTCATCTTTGGTAAGAAAACACCCGAAGCCGCCATCGCCGATGCCGCCCGCGCAGTGGATGTATTGTTAATGACTGAGTAATTAAATGATTGAATTGGCTGGCGCATCGCATTCATTCCATCATTCCATAAACGTAGCTATGAAAAAACTTACCCCATACCTGCTTGTATCGCCGTATGTGCTGCACTTTGCGGTGTTCGTGGCGTTTCCGGTGGTGTTTTCGATTGTGCTGACCTTCCATCGGTGGAATATCATCTCACCCATGGAATACATTGGGCTGAGTAATTACGAACGACTGCTGCACGACCGGCTGTTCTGGCAGGCGGTCTGGAATACGGTTCGGTTTCTGCTGGTTCATATCCCGTTGCAGATCGTCGTGGCGTTGGGCTTGGCTGAGCTACTGAACCGAACCGTGCGGGGTGCGTCTTTTTTTCGGGGTGCGTTCTTTCTTCCCGTTATCGTGTCGGGAGTTGTCGTGACGATTTTGTGGCAGCAACTGCTCGGCTTCAACGCCGGCCTGATCAACCGTATGCTGACGGGTCTTCACCTGCCGCGCGTCGCCTGGCTAGACGACCCTACTATTGCCATGTATTCGATCGCGATGATGGCAACCTGGAAAAACGTTGGGCTGTACGTGATTCTGTTTCTGGTTGGCCTGCAGTCGGTGCCGGAGCAGTATTACGAAGCGGCCGACCTGGAAGGGGCAACGGCCTGGCAGAAGTTTCGCTATATCACGCTGCCGATCATCAATCCCACACTGTTTACTGTCGTCGTGCTGTCGACAATTAGTGGTTTTTCGCTATTTATCGAGCCCTATATCATGACCGAGGGCGGTCCGCTAAACAGTACGTTGTCGGCGGTGATGTACATTTACAAGCAGGCGTTCCAATATTACCACATGGGTTACTCGGCAACGCTTGGTTTCTGTTTCGCGCTACTCATTCTGTTTGTCGTTATCATCCAGCGCCGGTACGTCGAGCAGGAAAGTTGACCGGTATTGGTTTACGGGACACGGTTTTCAGTTTTCGGCGGCCGGTGTACGCGGAGGGCGTCACACAGATCACAATCTACCGGCCGCATAACCGATCTGTGAAGACACAGACCGAGGAAGAAGTAGAATTTTTAGAGTTGACAATCCGCTACGGTAAACCGTAAACCACCATGAAATACTTCCTCCTCACACTTGCTGCACTGACGTTTGTGTATCCATTTATCTGGATGCTGAGTGCCTCGTTGTCGGCGGAAAGCGGTTTGGGTGACCTGGCGTTGCTGCCGGAGCAGTTTACGTGGAACAACTACGTTACCGTTTTTACCAAAATACCGCTGGGGCGAGCCTTTCTCAACAGTGCATTTGTTGCCATCGTGACGACGGGACTGGTGCTGGTGACGGGGGCTATGGTGGGGTACGCACTGGCCCGGTACGAGTTTGTGGGGCGCGACTGGATTTTCTACGCGATTATCTTCACCATGACGCTACCGTTTCAGATTACGTTGATTCCGAATTACATCACGATGGTACGATTGGGCTGGATCGATACGTATCTGGCGCTGATTGTGCCGTTTTCGCTAAGTTCGCTGGCTGTGTTACTGTTTCGTCAGGCGTTTCAAAGCTTACCCCAGGCGCTGATCGACGCAGCCCGAATCGACGGGGCGGGGGAGTTGCGGATCATCTTTCAAATTCTGGTTCCCAATGTCCTGCCAACCGTGCTGACGATTATGATTCTGACATTTATGGGGTTGTGGAATGAAGCGCTGTGGCCGCTGATCGTTATCCGCGATGAATCGACCATGACGATGCCGCAACTAGTTACGTTGTTTTCCGTGGGCGGTCGGGCAGAGGGACAACTGGGCGTCAAAATCGCAGCTGCCGTCTTGCTGGCTGTTCCGGTGGTTGTTCTTTACCTGTTTTTTCAGAAACATTTTATTCGCAGTATGGCCTCATCAGGGCTGAAAGACTAATGGCTGGTTGGTGTAGACCTAAAAGGCTTTGGAAACCTTTTAGGTCTGTCTGGATATGGTTTGATTTACAACAGTAGGAGGATCGAAAATAGACTGTAGTAGTCAATGCAACTGCTTCGTTTTTACCACTTTATAGCAATCGCCCTGCTGGTCGTCAGCCGCGGGCACCTTGGCGCGCAATCTGTTCCTACCGGGCGGTACGTTAACCTCACCCATCTCGATCACCTGTACCGAACCGTGACGTTGCCCAACAGCGCGACGGTTGGAACGATAGCGATTTACAGCAATGCGCCCGACTATCGGCTTGTCGGCGACGACGATGAGGGCTTTACCTGCATCGACGATGTCGCGCGGGCAGCGCTGTTTCTGTTCAGCGAGCCTGATCTGAGGACCAATACGGACAAGCAGACCAAGCTGCGCGCCATGACGGAGTTTGTCTTACAGCTACAGGCGCCTGATGGTGTGTCCGGTGCTGGCTATTTCTACAATTTTCTGTGGCCCGATCGCACAATCAACACGACGTTTCGCACCAGTGTCGCGGAAGCCAATTTCTGGTCGTGGCGGGCGTTCTGGCACCTGACCGAAGTGTACCCGTACTATCAGAAACGTGATGCAGCATTTGCCGGTCGAATCCTGACGGCCACGCAGAAGATTACGGCTAATGTCGTACGCGATTTCGGAGACAAACTAAATGAGTACGGCCGTATACAGGGCGTTGCTGTGCCGACATGGTTGCCATTCGGGTCAGGTACCGATCAGGCGGCTATCCTGTTACTTTGTCTGGCTAACGTACAGCAGCGGCAGGCGAATCCGGCTGTATTACAACTGATCGATAAACTGGGAAGCGGTGTCGTAGCGATGCAGCACGGCGGGCCAAACCAGTTTCCGTACGGCGCGATACTGAGCTTTGAAAACACGTGGCATGCCTACGCCAGCGATCAGGCCTACGCTTTGTTGCGGGTGGGCAAGCAACTGAACAAACCCGACTGGCAGGCAGCCGCCCGACGCGAGATCGACAATTTCTATCCCTGGCTTATCCAGCAGCAGTATCTCGAATCGTTCGCCGTGAAACAAACCGGTGCTACCTTGATACCCATCCGGACGAGTCAGTTTTCGCAGATTGCATATGGCATACGACCAATGATCTGGGCTGCGCTCGAAGCCTACGACCAAACTAAAAACCGAAACTATGCCACGCTCGCCCGTCAGCTGGCAAGCTGGTTTCTGGGTAAAAACAAGACAAATACACCCATGTACGACCGATCGACCGGTCGTGGGTACGATGGTATCGGCGCAAACGGCGTCAACCGAAATTCAGGCGCTGAATCAACCATCGAAAGCCTCTGGGCGTTTCAACGGCTGGAGAAATATATAACGACGGAGTGATGGAATGAACGGTCCGCGCCATCACTCAATCACTCAACTAGCAAAGCATGGCTAACGTCACCTTAACTCATATTGCCAAGGCATACGGCAACGGACCGACTCTGATTCGGGACGTTACGATTGACGTGCGCGATCAGGAATTTGTCGTACTGGTCGGGCCGAGCGGCTGCGGGAAGTCGACGCTGCTGCGCATGATCGCCGGGCTGGAAGATATCACGTCCGGCGATCTGCTGCTCGATGGCAAACGCATCAACGACCTGCCGCCGAAAGATCGTGATATTGCCATGGTCTTTCAGAATTACGCCCTGTACCCGCATATGACTGTGTTCGAGAACATGGCGTTCGGCCTGAAACTGCGCAACATGGCGAAAGCCGACATCCGGGCGCGTGTGACGCAGGCAGCCCGTATTCTCGAAATTGACAACCTGCTCGACCGTAAGCCAAAAGATATGTCGGGTGGGCAGCGGCAGCGCGTCGCTATTGGGCGGGCCATTGTGCGCGAACCCAAAGTATTTCTGTTCGATGAACCGCTGAGTAACCTCGATGCCAAACTGCGTGGTCAGACCCGGATCGAATTGCAGAAGCTACACCGACAACTTCGGGCGACGATGATTTACGTCACCCACGATCAGGTTGAAGCCATGACGCTTGGCGACCGGATCGTTGTGCTACGTGGTGGCGATGTCATGCAGTCCGACACCCCGCTAACGCTCTACAATCGACCGGCTAACCGATTCGTCGCCGGATTTATCGGTACGCCCCCTATGAATTTCCTGCCAGGTCATGTGCGGCAGATCGACGGCTCACTCTGCTTTATGCCATCAGGTTTCGAGATGCATATGCCGATAACCGATGTTGTGCAGCAGACAGCGCTAACGCCCTATATCGGAAAAGCGGTGACATTGGGTATCCGGGCCGAATACCTGACTACGGCACCTGTCAACGAGCAGGCTGTGCCGCTGCCGGTACGAATCGAAGCGATGGAGAACATGGGTAACGAAGCACTGGCTTATGTCACGACGGAGGAGAGCCGCTTCATCGCCCGTGTGTCGCCGACCGATGCACTCGCACTAGCCATCGGTCAGTCGGCTATGCTCTTTCTCGACACGGTACATGCCCATTTTTTCGACGATGCTACCGAGTTAGTTATTCGCTGATTTTTTCGACAGGATTACGGGATTAGCGGGATGTTGTCGACTATAAATCCTGCTGATCCTGTCAATGCAATTTGTCACTATTTTTTCGGTAATGCCGTAACGTCAACAGTGCAATCGCCATGGCAACTACTGCCAGACATCCGCCGAACAGGCCAATGGTGGGGGCGGTGAAATGCAGCAGCGCGCTGCCCGCGAAATACGTGCCGGCGACGTCGCTCAAATTGACAAACGCCATGTACGTCGTGAACTGTGACCCCTCTACGCCTTTTCGGCAAATTGCCATCAGCACCGGCATTGCAGCCGCACTCACCGCCGGGTCCATAAAATACAGCACAACCAGGCCCGTCCGGGCAATGTCGCGCTGGACCCAGCTGGCCGACAATACGTTGAAACTAATTAGATATACGGCTACGATACCCATGACCACGATGAGCAGCCGACGAGCGCCGAAGCGGTCGGCCAGATAGCCGCCAGTCAGGGCCACGGCGGTGGCCGCCAACATCCCATAGGTACCGGTCAGTACGGATACGTCAGTGTCGGCCCAGCCCAGTTCATCGATCAGATGGTGGTTATAGGCACGAAGAAACAGCGCGTTGCTTACATAGGCCAGCAGAATGGCACCAAACAACAGCATACTTTGCCGGGCAAATAATCCCCTGAACAACTCCGTAAACAGCCACTTGAAATCATGGTCGACATGCGCGGCTGCTTTCGGCTGACTAGCTGCCATTCGGTCATACGGCGCGCCATCGCTAAATAAAGGCAGTAGCCGGTCGCCGGATTGCTCGCGAATGAAAAGCATCAGCGCAACCCCCGTCAGCAAAAACATGATCTGCAACAGAGCCGCGCTATGAAAGCCGTAGTCGTGCAGGATAGTCGCAAATACGGCCGCGCCAATGCCCGTTCCGACCAGATAGCCGGCCCGCATGAAGGCGTTTACACGACCGCGTTCATCTTCAGGAATGACAGTGATCGCCATGGCATCGACACTTGCGTCCTGAATGGCAGCAAACACGCTACGCACACAAAACAGCCAGCCCAATGTGCTGACCTGCGCAACGGGATCACCCACGAACAGCAGTACGCAGGATGCCAGCACAGTCATCAATTGCGATCCGATAACCCACGGCTTCCGCCGACCCATTGCCGACCCCTGAAACCGGTCAATCAGCGGTCCCCAGATGAACTGAAACGCCCACGGTAGACCAATAACGGCGATGAACGAGCCCACAACATCAGGACTGACGCCCTTTCCAGTAAAATAATTGGCCAGTGCCGTTAAGTAAAAACCCGCCGGAATCCCCTGCATGACGTACAGGTAAAAGAATACACCATAACGTAACGGGCGGCTCTGGCTAAGCGTCAGTGGGTAGCTGGGCGAGGGAAGGGCAATCTGCATGGGTTAAGGAAAGAATAATCGGCACGATTATAGATCGCACATCTGGCGTAACCTACTCATGCACAGCCCAGACGGTTATCGTACGGGTTGTGTAGCCGAGATGTTTAAAAAGTAGGTGAACTATCGTAGAAAAAATCCGTTTGACTATTGCAGGACCCGGAGAATCTCCCGATGTTTGTCCGCTATTTTTGTCAGTTCACAACCGAATGGGTAAGCTCGTTTCCATACCGACCTTCTTCCATACTACGCCCTTCCGGTTTAGGTCCGTATGGACCATATAGCATTATTTACCTACGCGGTAAATCAGTTTCGCCCCCTTTTCCGTTTACATAGTCCAACCACATTCACGA
>JAKONH010000518.1 GCA_022702045.1 Spirosomataceae bacterium | reverse complement strand
GCATCAACTGTGGTGCCTGCGAACCCGAATGCCCAAACACAGCAATTTATGAGGGCGGTGTCGAATGGACATGGGGTGGCGGCACCGAGCTGACTGAAGTTGATTTCGGCGACGGTACGGTAGTGAGCGGTAAAGCGCCACAATCGCCCGTCTCGAACGAGTTTTATTATATCGTTGCCGACAAATGCACGGAATGTGTAGGTTTCCACGAGGAGCCACAATGTGCTGCCGTTTGCCCCGTCGACTGCTGTGTTCCTGATCCGGAGCATGAAGAAGAGGAAGAAACCTTATTGTCGAAGAAAGCGTGGTTGCACGCTGAAGCGTAGTCACTAGAACTAGGTACGCCCGTAATGAGCCGCAAAAGCGGGGACAGTTAGCTGTTCCCGCTTTTTTTGTTCAGAGCGCACGGATTTAGGGGTAATTACTGCCCATTATTTGCAAAAAGAAAATTCCGTAAATTGAATAAAAGGCAGAATATACTATAAAATTAAGATTTATGGTAAAAATAGAAATATAAGCATATTGACGTAGTACTTTTTAAATTACTTACGCCTTTTTATACTATTTATGGCTAATTTTTTGGACTAAAGCTTGTAAGATTCTCTTTTTAGGGTAAGATTTGCCACAGATTAAGCGTACAACCTATCTAAGTCTTAACAGAATATAATTTATGAAAAAGAAATTTTTACTTGGTTTTTCTTTGCTAGCTAGTTTTGCTACCTACGCGCAGGATTCTACTACTACGTCGGCACCGGGAAAATTCACGTTTTCCGGCTATATGGACACCTATTACTTCGGTAACTTCAATAATCCGAAGAGTCAGTCGAACCTGGGTTTGAGTGGGGCGGGTCTGGCAGGTAATGCCCGGGCGTTCGATCAGAAGGCAGGTCAGTTCGGTATCGGCCTGGTTCAGGCAAAAGCTGTTTATACAGCTGATAAAGTCGAGGCCGTAGCCGATCTGGTGTTCGGCCCGTTTGCCGACCTGGGCAACTATGGTAATAATGTAGGGTTTCTGGGGGCAGGTTCCACGGCGCTGGCCATCAAGCAAGCCTACATCACGATGAAAGCAACCCCCAAGCTTTCGTTCACGGCGGGTCAGTTCGGTACGCACATAGGCTACGAAGTCATCGACGCGCCTGTAAACTACAACTACTCGCTGTCCAATCTATTCAACAACGGTCCGTTTTATCACCTTGGCTTGAAAGCGCAGTACGCGTTCAGCGACCGGGCGGCCTTGATGCTTGGTATTGTCAATAACGTTGATAATATCTTCGACAACAATAAAAAGAAAGGCATAATCGGACAGTTCTTCTTCGCACCGGTCGCGGGCTGGAACGTGTACCTGAATGGTATATACTCGAACGAAGCATCAAAAGATATCACTACGACGAACAATGCAGTAGTCGTATCGGCCGATAACGCGAACTATATGCTGTTCGACCTGACGACCACTTATCAGGTTACGTCTAAATTCTTTCTGGGACTAAATGCCGCAACGGGCTCGCAGAAAGGTGACTATCAGAATGCAAGCGGTCCTGCTACGGCGCAAACATGGGGTGGCGTAGCGGTTTATTCGAACTACGCGTTTACCGACAAGTTTGGCCTGGGGGTTCGCTATGAGAGTTTTAACAACAAAAATGGTGTACGGGCTTTGCTCGATGCCAATGGTAATGGCGCCAGTGTTAACTCGATTACAGTGACTGGCAACATCACGGCTGCTGATGGGCACCTCCTGTTCAAACCCGAACTACGGATCGACAGCTACTCGGCCAACAAATTCGAGAAAAATGACGGCTCGCTGACGCCTTCACAGGCAACACTGGGTATGGCTGCGATCTTCAAATTTTAACCTGCCGTTTACTTAACCTCAAAGCCGATTTTTTAGTACAACAAAAACCAATTAATTCGTATGCAAAAGCCCAATTACGTTCCTCTGATTCTGCTGGGAATTGTCGCCGTGCTCGGCATAATACCTGGTTTCAACGGTGTGCCAACCCAAATCGTAACGGAAGGTATCAACTCCGGCGATACGGCCTGGATGCTGGTGGCAACAGCACTGGTTTTGCTGATGACGCCTGGTCTGGCCTACTTCTACGGTGGGATGGTAAATAACAAAAACGTGATCTCGACGATGCTGCAAAGCTTCATCGCGATGGGCGTAATCAGTGTGTTGTGGGTAGTGGTTGGCTACAGTCTTGCCTTCGGTACAAGTATCGGCGGTTTCGTTGGCAACCCGATGGATCACTTCATGTTCAAGGGTGTTCTCGATGGTAAGCCTTGGTCGCTGGCCCCTACGATTCCGCTGGTTGTATTCGCTTTCTTTCAATTGAAGTTCGCTGTGATCACCCCGGCATTGGTAACGGGTTCGATGGCAGAGCGTATCAACTTCCGCTCGTACGTACTGTTCATGATTCTGTTCAGCCTGCTCGTGTATGCTCCGCTGGCGCACATGACCTGGCACCCTGAAGGTATCCTGTTCAAGCTGGGTGTACTTGATTTCGCGGGCGGTACGGTCGTTCACATGTCAGCTGGCTGGGCTGCGCTGGCAGGTGCCCTGTACCTGAAGCGCCGGAAGTCGCACCTCGAATCGAGCTACTTCCCACCCGCAAACATCCCATTCGTACTGCTCGGTACGGGGCTGCTGTGGTTCGGCTGGTTTGGTTTCAATGCTGGTTCGGCTGTATCAGCATCAGCTCTGGCTGCTTCGGCATTCGCAACGACCAACACCGCTGCGGCTGCAGCCGGTCTGGGCTGGGTACTGTTCGATGCTGCGAAAGGTAAGAAAGTATCGGCACTGGGATTCTGTATCGGTGCAGTCGTTGGGCTGGTAGCCATTACACCCGCAGCTGGTTTCGTTACGATTCCGACGGCGATCTTCATCGGTACAGTAGCATCGATTGTGTCGAACTACATTGCTCACCTGCGTACGAAATCGACGCTGGACGATACGCTGGACGTGTTTCCCTGCCACGGTGTTGGCGGTATGGTCGGTATGGTCATGACAGGCATTTTCGCGAGCCGCGCTGTGAACTCGGCCGTTGCTGAAGGTAGCGAAGGTCTGGCGTTTGGTCAGACAAGCCTGTTCATCAACCATATGATTGCCCTGGTTGGCGTATCAGCCTTCGCCTTCATCATGTCATTCGTTCTGTTGAAAGTTACGGATCTGATCCTGCCCCTCCGCGTGTCGGAAGAAGACGAGCAGTCGGGTCTGGACGTCAGTCAGCACGACGAATACCTGATCGAAGCATAAGCTCAGTTCGTAGTTTGTAGTTACGGCCACCGCTAAAGGAACCACAAACCACGAACCAATAACATAACGACAGACCCACAGGTACTCTGTCTGGCCGAATCGACCGGCAGCTTTACTGTGGTTGTGTTGTACTCATGGAGCCGTTCCCGCTTGGGAGCGGTTTCCTATTTTATACAGTTTCTACCAGAATAATCCTTAAGAGTATCCCTGCTGCCGAACCGCGATAGTGGCTAAAGACCGGCATAGTTGGCCTGACGGCCCGATAGAAGGAATACTGCCGGAGACTTTTTGACTATAGCCGGTTCTTTTTCCAGTTGCTTCGCTGAATGGCGACAGGCTGACTCGCGGCAGCAGCGGGTTTGTCGTTGGTCAGGAGCCAGGCCGACAGAACGGCGGCTAGCTGTTCTTCGCCCGGATCGGTCGGGGGCGTCAGCTTATCGGGTGTGAAATACTTGCTGACGAAGCCTGTGTCGAACTGACCGGAGCGGAAGGCCTCGTGTTCCATGACAAACCGACCGAACGAAAGTGTCGTTTGTACCCCCGCGATCTGGTATTCGTCTATGGCCCGGATCATTTTCTCGATGGCTTCCTCGCGGGAGTCGCCGTACGTGACAAGCTTGGCGATCATTGGATCGTAATAAATCGGTATAGTCATGCCCTGCTCAAACCCATCGTCGACCCGAACCCCGTTCCCCTGCGGGCGGACGTATGTTTCGAGCGTACCTACGTCAGGCAGGAAGTTGTTGGCCGGGTCTTCTGCGTACACCCGTAATTCGAGCGCGTGCCCATTGATACGTAGATCATCCTGTTGAATAGTGAGGGGCTTTCCCTCGGCAATCCAGATCATCTGTTTCACCAGATCGACGCCCGTAATCAGCTCCGTAACGGGGTGTTCGACCTGAAGCCGGGTGTTCATCTCCAGAAAATAAAAGTCGAGGTTGTCGTTGACGATAAACTCGACTGTGCCAGCCCCGTAGTAGCCACAGGCGCGGGCAACGTCGACGGCGGCCCGGCCCATCGCGTCGCGGATTTCAGGCGTCAGAATGGCCGACGGCGCTTCTTCAACGACTTTCTGATGACGGCGTTGTACTGAGCATTCACGTTCGAACAGGTGGATGATGTTGCCATGCTGATCGCCTAATACCTGAATCTCGACGTGGCGGGGTGAGGTAACGTATTTCTCGATAAAGACCGATCCATCGCCGAACGCCGATTGGGCTTCGCTTACCGCCCGGTCCATCTGTTCATCGAATTCAGCTTCGTTTTCGACCACGCGCATTCCTTTACCACCGCCACCGGCCGACGCCTTAATCAATATAGGATAACCAATGCGGGCCGAAATGGCTTTGGCTTCGATACGGTCGGTAATAGCAGAGGGCGTGCCGGGCACCATCGGAATAGTGTAGTCGGCAACTGCCGCTTTAGCTGCCAGTTTGCTACCCATAATTTCGATGGCCTCCGGCGATGGACCGACGAAGATCAGCCCGGCAGCGCGCACCTGGCTGGCGAAGCTGGCGTTCTCCGACAAAAAGCCGTAACCGGGGTGAATGGCGTCGACATTCAATCGCTTACAGACATCGATAATCACGTCGGCCCGCAGGTAGGACTCCGACGATGGGGCAGGGCCTACGCAGACCGCTTCGTCGGCATAGCGTACGTGTAGCGCCTGACGGTCGGCTTCGGAGTAGATGGCGACAGTACGGATTCCCATTTCGCGGGCCGTACGCATGATCCGAAGCGCGATTTCGCCCCGGTTAGCAATAAGCAGTTTCTTGATAGTCATTGATGGAAGGAGAAGAGGAGAAGAAAGCTGTAAGAACAGGCGAAACGGGGTCTGCCTCAACGGTAAACCAAAACGGAATGGATCAATCCGCGACTGGATTTAGGCATACCGTCTTTCGTCTGGTGTCTTCTCTTTCTTCTTTAAACTACCAATATGCATGTTTTATGGCAAAAGGACTGTGGAATTGAATTTTACCCCGCAGTTTTGGCCTACCGAAACTAACGTGTATTTTTGCACTCACTTCGATGAAAACAGGGGTTTAGCCTCTATAACCATAGAAAAAAGTGGATTTATTTGAGAAATTACGCAACAACCTGGGCCCGATCGGTTCTCCCGCCCGTGACTTCAATGGACACCACTATTTTGCCTTTCCCAAGCTGGAAGGCGAATTAGGTCCGCACATGCGCTTTCAGGGGAAAGACGTACTCAACTGGAGCCTGAACAATTATCTGGGTCTGGGCAACCACCCTGAAATCCGCAAAGCTGACGCTGATGCTGCCGCTGACTGGGGACTGGCTTACCCGATGGGGGCTCGTATGATGTCGGGCAATTCAGACCTGCACGAGCAGTTCGAGAAAGAATTGGCTGAGTTTGTCGGCAAAGAGGATTCGTTCCTGCTGAACTACGGGTATCAGGGCGTTATGTCGGCTATCGAAGCGATTGTTGATCACCGCGACGTAATCGTGTACGATGCTGAATGTCATGCCTGCCTGATCGACGGTATTCGGCTACACAAGGCCAAAATGGGTGAATACTACAAATTCAACCATAATGACATGGCTAGCCTGGAGAAGAACCTGCAGCGGGCTACCAAACTGGCCAACGAAAAAGGCGGTGCCATTCTAGTTATTACCGAAGGCGTGTTTGGTATGTCGGGTAAAGTTGGTAGCCTGGATGAGATCGTCGCGCTGAAAGAGAAGTACGACTTCAAACTGCTGGTCGACGATGCACACGGCTTCGGCACGATGGGCCCGACGGGGGCGGGTGTCGGCGAAATGCTCGGTTGCCAGGATGGTATCGATCTGTACTTCTCGACCTTCGCGAAGTCAATGGCGGCTATCGGCGCGTTTATCGCCGGTGATCACGACATCATCATGTACCTGAAATACAACATGCGGTCGCAGACGTACGCGAAAGCCTTGCCAATGCCTTACGTGGTGGGTGGACTGAAGCGACTGGAAATGATCCGCAACTCATCGGAGTTCCGCGATAAGCTGTGGACGAATGTGCGGGCGCTGCAAAATGGTCTGCGTGAGCGTGGCTTTAACATTGGCGACACCACCTCGCCCGTAACGCCGGTACTGCTACAAAATATTCAGGGCGGTATCCCTGAGATCACGGGTATCATTCGCGACCTGCGCGAAAACCTCGGTATCTTCTGCTCGATCGTGGTTTACCCAGTAGTGCCGAAAGAAATCGTTATGCTGCGTATCATCCCAACGGCGGCTCACACCCTCGACGACGTGCAGCGTACACTGGAAGCGTTCTCTTTGGTAGCCGAAAAAATTAAAGATGGTACATACCGGGGGGCAGGACCGATGGTAAGCCCAAAAGAACTGGAAGTATCCGCCGAATCAGCCGCTGAATAGGGTTTTTAGCTGAAAATTGTATTTTTCAACTAAAATTTTGTCGCGTCTATTGCGCTGTATGGGAGAATGACTAAATTTCCGCCAAAACCGCATTTTTAGCGGAATTTGGGCTTTTTTCACTTAACCCCATCCAACGCGCTATGTCACGTTTCGACGAAGTAAAAAATTTGGTAATGTC
>JAKONH010000499.1 GCA_022702045.1 Spirosomataceae bacterium | reverse complement strand
TGGGTACACCATCGTTTACTGCACACATGAATCAAATTTTCCGCTTCATTCTGTTTATAGGGTTGGGATTTAGCTGGATCAGCGGCTATGCGCAAAGCGCTCGATTACGCACGGCCAACCGGCAGTTCGACAATCTGAGCTATGTAAGCGCCGTACGGGCTTACGAAGACTTCCTTCGTGTCGACCGAAAGAAAGAGCCCACCGAGACGCGCGAAGCCCTTACCAAATTAGCGTACAGTTACCGGAAACTGGAAGATAGCCGTAATGCCGAGCGCGTTTATGCGGATCTGATCAAGGAGTACCCGGACCTCGATAGTGAAATTTATTTGTACTACGCCCAGGCATTAGCTGCCAATGGTAAATACAGAGAATCGCAGAAATACTACAGTCAATATGGCGAAAAGCAAAGTCAGGATCTACGCGGAAAACGATTTGCGGTGTCGTACATGGACATGGGTCGGTTTTATCAGGACTCATCGTCGTACCGGGTGAGTAGCTTGCCAATCAACTCTCGTCAGGCCGATTTCAGTCCAATGTATTACAAAAGCGGGCTGGTGTTTGTATCAGCACGTGACGAATCAGGCATTGTCAAACGGGTATTCAACTGGAACCAAACACCCTTCCTTGACCTGTATTTCCATCCCGACACGGTTCAACTGCGTGTCGCGCCGACCGAGGCCGTGCGCAGCCCGGGTACGGCTGTATTAGGTGGTGGTAACGACCCTAGCATTACGATGCCGGAAGCGACAACCGCTGAAATGCAGACACTCACAAAAGCGCAGATTTTCAGCCGGACGCTCAATACGAAGTACCACGAAGGGCCAATGACGTTCACCCGTGATCAGACAACGATCGTTTTTACGCGCAACAACGCTAGTAAGGGCAAATCGGGTAAGAGTTCGGACGGTGTTCGGAAGTTGAAACTGTATACGTCGGTCAATCGAAACGGCAAGTGGGTTGATATTCAGGAAGTGCCATTCAACAGTAACGAGTATTCAGTAGGGCACCCCGCCTTTGCCCCCGACGACAGCAAACTATATTTCGTATCGGATATGCCGGGTGGCTATGGCGGTACGGACATTTACGTGGTTGAGTACAACAACGGGCAATGGGGAACGCCTGTCAACATGGGTAAAGACATCAATACTGAAGGTAACGAGATGTTTCCTTACGCCGATGCTGCCGGAAACTTGTACTTTTCGTCGGACGGACACGAAGGAATCGGTGGCCTTGACGTATTCCTGGCTGAACTGAAAGATGGTGTCGCGTACCGGGGTGTGCAGAACCTGGGCGCTCCCATTAACTCGGACAAAGATGATTTTGGGTTTATCGCCGATCGGGGCCGCACGTCGGGCTACTTCAGCAGCAACCGCAAAAAGGGCATCAGCGACGACGATATTTACTCGTTCCGACGTGCCTGTAAACAACTCAACATTTTCGTCTACGATAAAAAGACGGGAGCCCCTATCGAAACGGCCGACGTTCGAATTCTGCGGAATGGATCGAACCAAGAGTTGCAGGTAACGAACAGCGAAGGAAGCACGAACCTGTGTCTGGAATCGAATACGGAGTATGAATTCCGGGCCGTGAAAGAAGGCTATGCACTGAACAGCGTCCGTTTCTCAACGCTGACGCAGTCGCCACAACCGGTGATGAGCGTGTCGATCTACCTAACGAAGAGCGAGAACACGCTGGTTCGGGGGGTGGTGAAAACGGAAGTAAACCAGAAGCCTGCACAGGGTGTGAAAGTGACACTGCGTAACGACCGCGATAAGAGTGAACAAAGTGTGATTACCGGTCCCGATGGCGGTTATGAGTTTAATACCAAACCTAACGCGCCGTACACAATCACCGCACAGAAAGACAAGTACGCTACTAAGAAAGCGCAGATTGCGAAAGGGAAGCGCAACGGCCGGGCGGTGACGGATTCGATCGGGTTATACGGTGTTGGCGACGTGTTTCAGCTGAAAAACATCTATTACGATCTGGATAAGTTCTTTATCCGGGCCGACGCTGCCCGCGAACTCGACCATGTGCTGGCGATTTTGAAAGAATACCCGCAGATGAAAATCGAATTACGCTCCCATACTGATGCGCGCGCAACTGACGCGTACAACATGCGTCTGTCAGAAAACCGGGCACGGGCGGCCATGGATTATCTGGTCGCGCGGGGCATTACGCCTGGCCGACTGTCAGCGCATGGCTACGGAGAAAGCGAGATCGTGAATGGTTGTGTTGATGGGGTTTCCTGCGCCGAAAGTGAGCACCAGAAAAACCGCCGAACTGAATTCAAGATTCTGGCCGTCGAATAAAAATGACCCGGCACGTTCAGGAGAGAGGCCCGATTTGGTAGCTACCAAATCGGGCCTCTGCTTTTGTTCCCTACGACGGTAAACACTTGACTAACATGACCCGTTTGTACAGAAAACAACCTGAAAAATGCGGTTTAAAGACAAAGTGTGCATCGTTACCGGTGCAACATCGGGAATAGGCCGGGCCACGGCCGAGCGGATGGGGGAGGAAGGCGGTAAAGTGGTAGTGGTCGGGCGGGCTGATGACCGGGGACACGACGTTGTCCAGTACATCGTGGACAAAGGCAGCGAAGCGTTTTTTGCTGACATCGATCTCAGCGATCCCAGCCTGATTCAGAACGTCGTTAACGAGACGCTCACGCGCTGGGGGAAAATTGACATAGTCGTTAATGATGCCGCCATGATGACGTTTGACCCCATTGTTGATCTGTCGCTCGACGATTGGGAAAAGGTGCAGACGGTAAACATGCGGTCGGTTTTTCTGCTCTGTAAGCTGACAATTCCGCACATCAACGGTGGTGCCATTGTTAATGTCAGTTCGGTTCATGCATTTCAGACTACGGCCAACGTGGTGCCGTATGCGGCCAGCAAAGGTGCCATGGAAGCGTTTACGCGGGGGCTGTCGCTGGAAAACGACATCGCTAAAGTCCGGGTCAACTGCGTTGCGCCGGGTGCCGTCGACACGCCTATGCTGTGGGATAATCCGAATGTGAAGAGCGGCAAGGAAAAAATTACCGGCGCTATCGGTAAGCCAGAAGACATTGCTTCAGCAATCTGTTACCTGGCGTCCGACGAAGCCTGTTTCATCAACGGTACGACGCTGGCTGTCGATGGCGGGCGGCTGGCACGATTGTAACCGAAGCTGGACCATAGCGGTAGCAAAAGCCATTGGCTGACTTTTGGGGTAAAGTACCAATATGAACCGCATTGCTATACTCGGAGCGTTGCTCTGCTCGCTGGGGCTGACTGCCTGGCTGACAGGCCGCGAATCCGACCCGTCTACGGAATGGCCCGAATACCTGGGTGGACCCGACCGTAATCATTATTCGACGCTGCGTCAGATCAACACCGATAATGTCAATCAATTAAAGCCAGTCTGGGAGTTTCATACAGGCGACTCTGGGCAGGTTCAATGCAATTCGATTATCGTCGGTGGCACGTTGTACGGCGTGACAGCGACCAATCAACTGTTTGCATTGGATGCTGCTACTGGCAAGGAGCGATGGCGGTTCGCTGAGTCGGGTGGGGCGTCGTCGCTGAGCACAAACCGGGGCGTGGTGTACTGGCGAAGCAACAGATCGGGTGATCCCACGCCGGCCCGTATTCTGTATGCATATGGCTCCAGCTTATACGCTATCGATGCCACTAACGGCAACCCAATCAGTGACTTCGGTATTAGTGGACGCATTAGCCTCAAGAGTGGTTTAGGGCCAACGGCCGAGCACAAATTCGTTATCTCCAACACGCCCGGCACGCTGTTCGAAGACCTGATTGTCATGCCGTTGCGCCTGTCGGAAGGGGCCGATGCTGCGCCGGGCGCTATTCAGGCGTTCAATGTCAGGACGGGAAAACTGGCCTGGGTATTCCACACCATTCCGCGACCTGGCGAGTACGGCTATGATAGCTGGCCCAAAAATGCCTACAAGAACACCGATGTTGGTGGGGCAAACTGCTGGGCAGGGATGTCGGTCGACCGGAAGCGGGGTATTGTGTACGTGCCAACCGGATCGGCTGCCTTCGACTTTTACGGCGGCAATCGCACTGGTAAAAATCTGTTTGCCAACTGCCTGATCGCCCTCGACGCCCAGACGGGAAAACGGCTCTGGCATCAGCAACTCGTTCATCATGATATCTGGGATCGGGATCTGCCTGCACCCCCCAACCTGCTAACTGTCAGGCAGAACGGTAAGCGCGTAGACGCTGTGGCGCAGGTGACCAAGCAGGGCTACGTGTACCTGTTCGACCG
>JAKONH010000050.1 GCA_022702045.1 Spirosomataceae bacterium | reverse complement strand
ACCCGCCTGACCGACCCCGAAGAACTGGAACGACGCTATCCCGTCCGCCTGCATCAGTTCAGTATACGACCCGCTTCGGGTGGAGCCGGAACCTGGCGTGGGGGCGACGGCATCATCCGGGAAATCGAGTTTCTGGAACCGGTACAGGCTACGCTGGTCAGTCAGCACCGGCAGGTTGCTCCCTATGGGCTGAACGGTGCTCAGCCCGGCGCGACAGGAAGACAAACGCTACGCTATTCCAATGGGACCACCGAAGCGTTACCCGGCATTTTCACCCGCCCAATGCAACCCGGCGAACGTATCCGGCTCGAAACCCCCGGTGGCGGAGGGGCTGATCTTGAACTGTGAGTTCTGAACTGTAATTCATTTGATAATTCTGATAGACTGTGATTTAAAATTTATAGTCCTGAACCATGATTCCGCTGATTACATTGATAGACTCTGATTCAACAAATCAACGTAATTAGACAAATCAACTGAATCACAAGGAGCTCTTGGCAGTTCGGTCCATAATCAGAAAAATCAGCGTAATCAGATGAATCACAGTTCAGGACTACAATACAGTTATCTCGCTCTGTTCCTTGCACTGAGCTTTTTCACGCTATCAGCGACGATGGCGATGGCGCAGACAGCCGGGCGCGAACGGACGAAAGTCATTTTCGACTGTGACCTCGGCGACGACATCGACGATGCGTACGCGTTGGCGTTACTCTGTGCCAGTCCGGAACTAGAGGTGCTTGGTATAACCACTTGCTACGGCCGCACCGACGACCGGGCCCGATTAGCCTGCCAGTTGTTGTACGATTGGGGGCTCGACACTATTCCGGTTGCGGTTGGACGAGACACCCGTACGATGAATGAACGCGCTAACTGGTACGCCGACCAGTTTTACTATGCGAAAGGGGTTGCCCGAAAGACACCGATCCAGCAGTCGGCGGTTGAGTTTATTCAGGACAAGCTGCACCAATACCCCGGTCAGGTGACCATTATTTCCGTGGGTCCGGTCCAGAATATGGCTGATCTGCTCAAGCGCGAACCGGGTGTGCTGAGTCTGGCGAAACGAGTGGTAGCCATGTTCGGCTCGTTTTACGTCGGCTACAACGGCTCGCCTACACCCAGCGCGGAATGGAACGTATTCGTCGACCCATCGGCAGCGCAGCAGTTTATCAACTGCGGAGTTCCGATTACCTATGCCGGGTTAGACATCACGGCATTTGTGCGGGCCGACGCGGCTTTTCGGCAAAAGCTGCTGATGCGCCAAAGCCCGCTGACCAGTGCCCTGTGCAGCTTACAAACGCTGTGGAACGCCGACCGCGATCCGGTATTGTTTGATGCAGTGGCGGTAGGCATGGTGCTCTGGCCTGATCTGTTCAAGACGCAGCCCGCCCACGTTTCCGTCGATGAAAAAGGGTTTACAAAGCTGACCTCAAACCAGCCCCCGAACGCAGACATTGGCACCTACATAGATACCCCAAAATTTCTGGAACGGCTCATGCGTGTGTACATGCAGCAGAACCTGCGTCGGTAGAATCTGCCCCTACCTGCGTTATCAGGTTACTGACGTTGCTTTCATGTTCCCACTTTGTGTCAACTACCCCCGGCTAAAGCGCGGGGGCTTGTCCATCAACGAGCGAACTCGTTGCAGACCATAGGCCGGTTGATTGGCGACCCAATACCTTAATATTCTTAGCCGCGTTAACGTCAGCTAAATCAGAATGGAAACAAGAACGACTGATAAATTCAGCTTGAGAACGACGATTCGCTTTCTCACAATGACCACACATATAGCAAGTTCTGCTTGTGTTACGTGGGTCAATAGTTGTGAGGGTAACGCCGTACAACTGAGACTTGTAGGATACAAACTGTTTAAGCTGGTCAAACGACCAGTTGGAATGTTTAGCCCGTTGGGTCTGACGCAACCGTTTTTCTTCCTTACGAACCTGTTTAGAAATTCCTTTCAGATTTTCCATACTGATAGCGCGAGAAGTTGCCTTAGCCTTCAATACAATGGACTTGGAAATGCAGTGGTTAGAACCCCGTTGAAACAATTTCTGCCTACCGGAAAGTTTTTTAAGTCTGCGTTTAGCCGACTTAGTGCCAATGCTTTGCAGAACTGCCCGACGCTTAGTGTACCATTGGCGGGATTGTTCAATAGCAGAACCACTAAAGGATTGTCCGTCACTGTCGGTAGCGATAGAGACAACGCCCAAATCAATTCCCAACACATCATCAAACTCGTCGGTCGATTCGTCGGGTATGTCACAGGTCAGCAAAAGGAAGTACTTACCCTTAACCAGCACCAAATCAGACTCTCCTTTCTGGAAAGTAAGCAAACGTTGATTATGGCTATTAGTCGTGTAAGAGATTTTCAGTCGACCGTCGACCGTCCAGATAGAGGCAATGGATTTTTCTATATTGATCGAGAGAATACGCGCATCGTAGGCGATACCGCCCGTAGCCTTGAATGTTCGCTGAGTTTTCCTATCCAGCTTGTAGCTATCGGCTACTTTGGACAGGCAACGAATAATCAGTTGGGCACTCAGATTGAACGATTCCTTAACCGTGTAGTACTGGGCTTTGTGAAGATCATACTACTTAAACGCCTTATGTTCAAAAGCATACACGGACAATGCATTGCAAGCCGAGTTCGCTTCCAGAAGCGTATTGCGGAGTGCGGTAGCCTGTTGAGCCGTTGCTCGAAGGTGTATTTTAGCAGTAATCTTCACACCTATACAACGCTACACACAGTTGAAGTCTATAGACCGCTCCGGCGGCCCGGCTTGTGCTACGCACAATTCAATTCATCCCCGGCATAAATGACCGGGGTTTCCTTGAATCCTTCTCATGAAACACACAATATTTCTCCTCCTCCTTATCCTCACGTTTGTCTCAACCGTTCAGGCGCAGAAAGGCGCTACCGATAAAGACTGGCTCAACCTGTTCAATGGCAAAGACCTGACGGGCTGGGACGCCAAAATTACGGGCTATCCGCTCAACGACAACGTGGGTAGAACGTTCCGGGCCGAAAACGGTATGCTACGAATCGCTTACGATGAGCCCGTTTACAATCGCTTCGACGGTAAGTATGGGCACCTCTACTACAACAAACCGTTTTCGCACTACATCCTGCGCTTCGACTACCGCTTTCAAGGCGATCAGGTGCCGGGGGGCGATAGCTGGAACGTGCGCAACAGTGGCGTCATGATTCATTCACAGTCGGCGCAGAGTGTCGAGTTGAAACAAGCCTTTCCAGTGTCGCTGGAGGTGCAATTATTGGGTGGGCTGGGCAAAGGGCCACGGCACACGGCCAATATTTGTACACCCGGTACGCAGGTGTATATGGACGGAGAACTCGACACCCAGCACTGCACTGATTCAAATTCCAAAACCTACGATGGCGATCAATGGGTAAGCGTCGAAGTAGTCGTTCTGGGTGATTCAGTCCGGCACGTTATCGATGGCAAAACAGTGCTGGCATACGGCAAAACGCAGATTGGCGGAGGCTATGTCAGCGACGATTACGACTGGGCGAGGGCGGGCATCACCAACCCGGCGGAATGGCTTCGGAGGGCCAACACCGCCCTGACCGAGGGCTACATTGCGCTGCAAAGCGAGAGCCATGCTATCGACTTCCGAAACATCAAACTGCTCGACCTGAAAGGGTGCACGGACCCGAAAGCCAACAACTTCAAAGCTTATTTTCAGGCGTCAGACCCCAAAGCGTGCCGGTATAAATAACTCAGTTGTTGGCCGTTAGAGAACAGGCCGTCGTTCGCGCAAACAAAGCGTCCGTGTCGTGGTTAATTTGTCAGAAAACGGCGGAAAACGTTCTTTCACCGATATACTCACTAATCGCAACATTTGCCATGGCATTGCAACCCAATATTGGTCTTGACGCAGACGTACTCAAAAAAGAGAATGAACTATTAAACGCTTTTCTGGCGGACCTACACATACTATACATTAAAACCCGCAAGTTCCACTGGGACGTAGCGGGCCCAAGCTTCAAAGAATATCACGAATTTTTTGAAGAGCAATACAACGCCCTGGAAGAGGAAATTGACCTCGTAGCTGAGCGTATTCGTCAGTTGGGCGGCCGGCCAGTTGCTACCATGAAAGACTTTCTGGCAGAAACCAGTTTGAAAGAAGATCACGACGGGCACATCGGCACACCTGATATGTTCAAGCGGCTGCTGGACGACCACGAGCAAATCATCCGTGAACTGCGCGAGGACGTTGAAACAACCGACGAAAAACTAGGCGACGCTGGTACAGCCGACTTCCTGACCGGTCTGATGGAAGAGCATGAAAAACACGCCTGGATGCTGCGTAAATACCTGTCGTAGTACAGAGTTATAGTAGCAAAGCGGGCTCGCTGGTTTCGATCAGCGAGCCCGCTTTGTTTATACGGCTACCTTCGTTCTGAATCGGTACAGAAATGGTGCTTTGTGGGGCGTTCCCCGACGCCGTTCGGGGAGCCGTTCGAGTTCGTCTGACGTCATGATTTTCTTATAGAAATTACGGGCATCAAGCGGATGGCCCAGTATCGTTTCGTGGAGACGCTGCAACTCGGGAATTGAGAAGGCTTCCGGTAACAAATGACCGATTGGCTGATCATTCAGATCTTTACGTAACGAGTGAAGAGCCACCTCGATGATCTGATTATGATCGAACAAGAGGTTCGGCAGTGCGTCGAGCGACCACCAGGCGCAGGCTTCTGTCAAGTGATCGGGGGTAGGCTCGACTTTTGAATGTTCCACCAGGGCGTAGTACCCGATCGATACCGTACGGGGCCACCACTCGCCTTCTGTGTTGCCATGTGGAAAGCCGATACGCCGTTTCAGCTCTGTCCAGTCGTAGCGATTTACGTCGCCGAAGACATGAAACTGGCGCAGATAGAGCTGAGTCAGACCCGTCCGCTCCTGCACCACGCGTTGCGCAGCCACGTCGACCGACTCCTGCATGCGAATAAATCCCCCCGGCAAACTCCACTCATCGGTTCCTTTCCAGCGCAATAGCAGCACCTTGAGTTCATTTTCGTGAAAGCCAAAAATCACGCCGTCGATTGATAAAGCGTGTATGTAATCAGTCATACCCCCGTTTTTACGCCCCAAAGTTTATACAAAAGCTACAGATAGCACAAAAAAAGTCTTTACGTATTTTTTACGTGTTGATCAGTTGTGTAGCTTTGACTTAAATATAAACGTCGTCTGTTTATCCACTTTATGTTTTTGTCTCGTTTACTGCTGCTGGCTGGTATCTATGCACTATCGTTTGATGCCTTTGGCGCCACCGTCGACACACTGGATGTGCCAAGCGCGTCAATGAACCGTACACTCCGGGCGGCTGTTGTCGTTCCCGATGGCTACAAAGCCGGGCAGCAGGTATTTCCGGTGCTGTACCTGCTCCACGGCGGGACGGGTAACTTCCGCGACTGGCTGAGTAAGACGCCCGATAAAACGCTGCTGCATCGACTGGCCGATCAATACAAGCTCATCATCGTCACGCCCGACGGTGACCCGACCAGTTATTATTTCGACAGTCCGCAGATCAAAACCAGTCAATTTGAGACGTTTATCAGCCGCGAGCTGATCGACCGGATTGACAAGGCGTACCGGACTGTTCGCGACCGAAAAGGGCGACTTATCGCGGGTTTGTCGATGGGCGGGCACGGTGCCATGTTCATCGCCAGCCGCCACCCCGACCTGTACGCGGCTGCCGGAAGCATGAGTGGGGTGATGAACATCAATACAGCTACCTGGAAAGTCCCGGCAGAATTTGCTAAATCCCGCGCCGACAATTTCACCAAGCTGCTGGGCCCACCACAAACCGGCGATGCACCTTACCCCGACTATACGATGGTGACGCTGGCCGACAGACTGAAAGCCAACAACCTACCCCTCATTTTCGACATTGGCGTCGACGACTTTCTGATCGAAACGAATCGAGATCTGCACCGGCAATTGCTGGCTAACGCTACGCCACACGACTATACCGAGCGGCCTGGCGCCCACACCTGGGAGTATTGGGAGAATGCGCTGCCCTACCAACTGCTATTCTTCAGCAAAATCCTGAAAGCCAACGCGGTCAACGTACCGTAACCTGCTCATGAAACAAGCCATCATAGTTCTTTGCCTAACGGGTGTAGTCATAACCAGTCTGCTGGCGGTTAGCCCGTCGATTAAAAACGAGCTGATTGTGCAGGTCACCGGCGGACGAATCGAAGGCGTGTTGAACCGGGCGGGCGATGTGTATAGCTACAAGGGAATTCCGTTTGCCGCTCCGCCTGTTGGCGCACTGCGCTGGAAAGCCCCGCAGCCTGTTGTACCCTGGTCGGGTGTGCGCCGGGCCGACGCCTTCGGGCCGAGTCCCGTACAGGGCGCGCCCAACCCCTTCGGCCCGTGGAGCGCGGAGTATCTGATTCCGAAAAAACCGATCAGCGAAGACTGCCTTTACCTGAACGTGTGGACCCCTAAGGAGGCCCCCCAGAAAAAGCCGGTGCTTGTCTGGATATATGGTGGAGGGTTCGGCAGTGGCGGTAGTGGTGTGCCGATCTATGACGGTGAAGCGACCGCCCGGAAAGGCATTGTGTTTGTCAGCGTCAATTACCGGGTGGGCCCGTTCGGCTTCTTTGCTCACCCCGAACTGACGCGCGAGTCAGCACATAAGTCATCCGGCAATTATGGACTGATGGATCAGCTTGCGGCACTGCGCTGGGTTCAGCAAAACATCGCCCGGTTCGGGGGCGACCCGTCTAACGTGACGATTGCGGGCCAGTCGGCCGGGTCAATGAGCGTTAACTGTCTGGTTGCTGCCCCCCTGGCGAAAGGCCTGTTTACCAAAGCCATCGCCCAGAGTGGAGCGCGTTTTTCTACGCCCTACCCGTCGCTCCGGGAAGCGGAAGAAGACGGTCAGAAAACAGCCCGGGCAGCAGGAACAACGACACTGGCCGAGTTGCGGGCGCTTCCGGCCGAAACGCTGTTGAAACAGGCGCAGGCCATGCGTGGGCCGATTATCGATGGGTATGTTCTGCCCGCGTCCATCGCGCAGCTGTTCGCCGACAGAAAGCAGAATCCCGTGTCGTTGCTGACCGGCTGGAACGAAGACGAGGGGCTGGCGTTTGGTCCGTTGAAAAATGCCGCCGACTACAAAGCACAGGTTGATCAGAAGTACGGGACTCTGGCCGAAACGATGTTACGCTATTACCCGGCCAGCACTGATGCGGAAGCTGCTCAGTCGCAACGAAACATCGCCCGCGACCAAGTTTTCGGCGCCCAGAATTACCAGTGGGCGGTTACGCAGGCGCAACAGCAGTTACCGGTTTATGTGTATCGATTTACGCGAAAGGTGCCGGCCACGGGCGCGTATGCCAACTACGGCGCTTTCCACACGGCAGAAGTCCCCTATGCCTATGACAATCTGTACTTTATCGACAAACAACTTCGCCCACTGCGTCCGGCCGACGACGAACTGGCGCACACGCTAGCAACGTATTGGGCCAACTTCATCAAAACCGGCAACCCGAACGGCAACGGTTTGCCGCGTTGGCCAGCTTTTTCCGCGCCCAACGATTCCATCATTCAACTCGACACTGTGATCCGCGCCCGCCCCCTGCCCGACCGTGCGGCCCTTTCGTTTCTCGTCAACACGCTTCATACGCCTTAGTCAGTTACGTCCTATTTCTAAACACTGTTTTTCATGAATCGCATTTCACTTGGCCTGCTCGTCGCAGCGAGCGTGGTCTCCGGGCCCACGATGTCTCAAACGCCTGGTCAAACGGCTATGCCTGTTCAGGCGGGTACTGGTATTGCAACCGTATCGACCGAATCCGGTCCTGTCCGCGGTTATATCCACAATGGTATGGCAACCTTCAAAGGCATCCCCTACGCCCGCGCCGACCGCTTTATGGCCCCCGAAAAGCCTACGCCCTGGACCGCCGTTCGCTCGTCAACCGTTTATGGTCCGGTCTGCCCCATCGACGCCTTGAGCAGTGCGGGTGCCGACGATATCGAGTTTGCCTTCCAGCACAACTGGGGCGTCACGAATGAGAACTGCCTGAGCCTGAACGTCTGGACGCCACAGGCGGCAGCCGCGAAGAAACGGCCCGTTATGGTATGGCTCCACGGCGGTGGCTTTGCAATGGGTTCTTCGATGGAATTGCCTTCGTACGATGGTGAGAATCTGGCAAAGAAAGGTGATGTCGTGATGGTATCGCTGAACCACCGACTGAATGTGCTCGGTTTTCTGGACCTGTCGGCGTACGGCGAGAAATACAAAAATTCCGCAAACGCCGGTCTGCTGGATCTGGTTGCGGCTCTGCAATGGGTTAAGCAAAATATCAGTCAGTTTGGGGGCGACCCGAACAACGTGACCATCTTTGGCCAATCGGGCGGGGGCGGTAAGGTTACCTGCCTGATGAACGCGCCATCGGCGAAAGGGCTGTTTCACAAGGCCATCGTGCAAAGCGGCAGCTACGTGTCGAACTTCATGGAACCCAGCGTTGCCCGGCAGGTCAGTGCGGCCATCCTCGATGAACTGAACCTGCAACCCAATCAGGTCGACTCCCTGCAGAAAATGCCCTACGAACGCCTGCTGGCCGCTAGTCGCAAGGCGCTGCAAAAGGTAAACGCCCAGGTTAAACCCAGTGACCGGGGTTCATTCGGTGTCACCTGGGGGCCCATCCACGACGGTAGTTTCCTGCCTTACCAGCCGGCCGATGCCGAAGCTGTTGCCCTGTCGACCCAGATTCCACTACTGGTTGGTTCGACCAAAACTGAGTTCGGCCCCTTCAACCCAGCCAACCGTGCAGCTACGATGGAGCAGGTAAAAACCATCGCTCAGCAACGCTACGGCGATAAAGCCGACGCGTACATAGCTGCCGTCAAGAAAGATTACCCCGAAACGACGCTCCCAGCCGATTACATCAACATCGACACCGGTTTCCGGGCGGGGGCCATTCAGCAGGCCAATAAGAAAGCCAGTTCAGGTAAAGCGCCTGTATATATGTACCTGTTTACGTGGAGTTCTCCGGTCAACGATGGTATGTATAAATCGATGCACTGCATGGAAATGCCGTTTATGTTCGACAACATCAGCCGGTGTGAAGAAATGACGGGCGGCAGTCAGGAAGCACATACGCTGGCCGACAAGATGAGCCGGGCCTGGGTTGCCTTCGCCCGCACCGGGAATCCGAACCATAAGGGTTTACCTAACTGGCCGACATACGATCAGGATGGCGGAGCGACGATGCTGTTCGACCGCAACTGTCAGGTAAAGCCACATCCTGATAAAGACATACTCAGTACCGCCATAAGCAAATCAATGTAAGCCAACGAAATCTCTTCACGTGATCAATAAGCCTGTACTGCTGTCGTCACCGACCAGCACGTACAGGCTTTCTTTTGCAATAACTGGCCGAACTGTCGCTACGCTTCGCCGTGATTAACCGTATACACGCTGAAAAGAGTAGTCGTACTGAGCAACGTTTTACTTGGGATTGCTCTCTTTATGAAGCATTTGCTACTCAGCAGATAGCCCAGCTAGTGATTCGCTAACCAGTTATTCCGATGAGATATTGCTTACCACTGCTCCTGATGTGCCTGATCTGCTGGTCGGGCCGTTCGAAAGCCTGTACCATTGTGTCGGCCTCCATCAAAGGCGAAGTTTTCGTTGCCGCTAACGAAGATGACTACACGCCTTTCTCCCGAATCTGGTTCAACCCGGCCACCAAAGACCGCTACGGCTCTGTTTGTTTTGGCCACAACGATTTGCAGGCTCAGGCAGCCGTAAATGAATATGGGCTGTTCTTCGATTTTACCCAGCAAAACATTGACCCAAGTCGCTATGGCATCAAAAACCCGTATCGGGGCGACTTATTCATGACCATGTTGGGTCAGTGTAAAACCGTCAGCGAAGTCCTGAATTTTCTAAAAACGCACTCCTTTGCTAACTCGTCGCAAGCCCTGGTGGCCGATGCACTGGGGAACTCGGTGATCATCAATGCGGGTGCACAGGTTGAAAAACAAGGCACTTATCAGATCAATACCAACTTCAACGTGTGTGACCTTAAAACGGGGAATTACTCGTGCCAGCGCTATGACATCGCGAATCAGATGTTATCCACAACAACCAAACTGTCGGTTCCGTTTTTCGAAAACCTACTGAGTCGGGTGCATCAGGAAGGCAATCTCTCTACGCAATATTCGCTCATTGGCGATTTAAAGCGTGGCCTTATTCACGTGTACAACTTTCATGACTATTCCAGAAGTTACACCATTGACTTGAAGAAGGAGCTAAAGAAAGGATACCGCCTTCAAAAGATTGCTGAATTGTTTCCGCCCTCGTTTGCCTATGAAACCTACGCTAAAAAAAGCGCGCTATACCAGAAAGAACAGGTATTGGACCAGATTGACCGCACTGGCTTCGAGCGGGCAGTGCAACCTTACCTATCTATAGGCGATGGCCGGTCAAAAGCGGATACGGCGCTGTCTGTCACCATGCTGGAAGTATCGATTCAACTGGTCAGAAACGCCTGGAATCAGCACCAACATGGTCTGATGTGGGATTATTGGTACAGTTTACCCAATGGCTATCAGGTTCCGCATTGGCAGGACGATCGGTTGACGCAGGCTGGCATACTGATGAAAGCCCTGATGAATGACCCCAGATTAGGTACGAAAGGGCAAAATTTTTTAGCCGAGATTTACGCCTACGCGCAGCTGGTATCGGGTAACACAGACGAGGCACGCAAATATTATCAGCAAGCTACCGCTGACCCCGTGCAAACATTCCCAGTCTCCTACCAACGGGCCAAACATATGCTGAGTCTCATCTAGACAATTGGTACCCGAATTATGGTCAACGTTGCGAGTACGATACAGAACGAGCGATGGCCAACCCTTCTAGCATAACACATCTATCAGCCTGTCGGCACCGTTGTTGTCACCAACCCGATTGCCGGCAGGTTTTTCGCTACCCCTTTTATTGACAGATTGCCGCTTACTCAATCTTTTTCCGATCATACACGAACGTTCGTTATAGCTTAGTCCACAAAATACACGCTAGCATGAAAGCGAACCGACTGAGCATTATGGCGATTCTTCCACTAGCCACGATCCTATCCTGTAGCCCGAAGATTGAGCCCATACTATCGACCAGAGGCCCTGTTTGGAAAGCAAACTTTGTTCTTTCGGCTGTCGATAAAGATTTCGATTCGGCTTATGTCTTTTTTAACAATGATGCTAGCTCGTGGTATGAGAACAGAGTATTTATATTTCCCAAATCAGCAGAATCAATCACTTATCTACTCAACGGAAGGCCAACTAGAGACAGGAGTGTCATCAAAAATGCATTTCACAAACAGAAAGTCTCTGAAGTACTGATCGGCATGAATGCACAAAACAAGTTGGAATTGGTATCGATTCAAGCGGACAACTAACACCCATATGTCTGAACGCAGAAAGTCGACCGTCGCTGTTCTTGTAACGCTGCTTTACGTGCTACTGCTCGTGCTGTACATGTTGAATCCGCTGAGCAAAGTTCTTCCCGACCGGTGGCTATTACTGGTTCCTTTTGCGGTTGTCGGCCTTGTCTCATTCTGGAGAATCAACCTATTCTTCACGCTGTGGATCGTGGTTGGTGCTGGTTTCATTGCCTACTACTTTGTGCTGTAGTGGCCCACGTTTGATTTTGGGTCAAGCTGTGACGAGCATTTCACGAATCAAGCTGCTTGCGACAAAGTCAATCACAGCGCATTACGCAGTAGCTTTGGCAGATGAACGAACTCATCGACTATCTGAGTCAGTTTGGGCAGCTCGACGCGCAGCAGCGGGAGTTGATACAGGCAACCGCAATCCCTAAGCGCATTCCCAAAGGGGCTTATTTTGCTGAAGCGGGGAACGTGTCAACCCAGATAGGCTATGTAATGGATGGCGTGTTCCGGGTCTGCTATTACGACAAACGGGGCGATAGCTTTACCCGCTACTTTGTCTATGAGAATCGATTCGTCGTCGACATCAACAGCTTTCGCGACCAGATGCCCTCGGCCGAATATATCGAAGCTATCACGGACTGTACGCTGCTGGTCTTCTCTAAGGAAGATTTTATCCGGCTCTCTGAACGCATTCCCGGCTGGGACGACATTTTCGTCAAAATCACCTCGTATGTACTGGAAAACAAACTGAGGTTTACCAGTAATATGCTCGTTCAGGACGCGCAGCAGCGTTACCTGAATTTCCTGGACCATTACCCGAAGCTGGCGAATCGTATTCCGCTACACATGTTGGCGTCGTATCTGGGTATTACCCCGTCGTCGCTGAGCCGCATCCGAAAGAATATCTCTTGACGCATTTCTTGCCAAATGGCAATTGCGCTCCCATCGTCATGCGTCAATTTTGTCCTGTAATTATTAAGACAACACCATGACAGACGATCTGCTGAAGCAACTGGCATTTATTAAGGAAGTCGACAAGCTCAAGTACATTCTCCGCAAGACGAAGCTGTTCAACAGCAACCGAAACGAGAACGATGCTGAGCATAGCTGGCATTTGTCGCTAATGGCTCTCGTACTGGCCGGACATGCCAATCAGCCGGTTGATCTGCTTAAGGTCATCAAAATGCTGCTGATCCACGACATTGTCGAGATCGACGCGGGCGACACGTTCATCTACGACACGCAGAAAAGCCATGACAATACCGCTGAAGAACGCGAAGCCGCCAACCGGATTTTTGGTCTGTTACCCGATGAACAAGCTAGTGAACTGATCGCCGTTTGGGAAGAATTTGAAGCGGGGCAGACAGACGAAGCCAAGTTCGCCCGAGCCATGGACCGACTCGAACCGTTGCTACAAAACACCTCGAATAATGGCGGCACGTGGACTGAGTTTGACGTACGCTACGACAGCGTGTACGCCAAGAAAAAAGTCATCCAAAACGGCTCCAACACCATCTGGCAATACGCCGAGCAGTTGCTTAACGAGAATGTCGAGAAGGGCATTTTACGGAAGTAACGTTTAGCGGGCAATCCTGGCAGCAGAACGTACGAAAACAGCAGAGACTGCTTGTAAACGTGTACATACGACGTATTTTGCAGAATCCTTCGCTGTTGCTATGCCAAAAAACGTTTCCTTTCGCTCGGGTCTGGGTAGTATTCTATTCTGGTCGGTTATCTCAGCCGCCTTTATCGGACCGGGATCGGTAACGGCCTGCGCCATTGCCGGGTCTCAATACGGTCTGCAACTGCTCTGGGTGCTGACCTTCGCGACACTCGGCACCGTCTGGCTACAGGAAGCCGCGGCCCGCCTGACTATCGCCACCGGCTCCGATCTGGGACAGGTTATTACGCAATCGTACACGGGCGCACGGGGCCGACGAATTGCGTTGGCTTTGTTCGGCGCTATTTTCCTGGGCTGCGCAGCCTATCAGGCCGGTAACATTCTCGGGGCCGTATCGGGCCTGGTGCTGCTGACAAATTTACCGGCTCCAACTATCACGCTGGCCGTTGGGCTCGTCTGTATCATCCTACTCTGGATCGGATCGACGCAGGGGCTGGCCAATATGCTGGGGCTAGTTGTTTTTGCTATGGGGGGCGCGTTCGTCTATGTAGCCTTCGCTACGCCCGTCACCCCAGCCAACTTGGCAAAAGCACTCATCACGCCAGCGATTCCCACAGGATCACTATTGCTAATCAATGGCCTGATTGGGACGACGATCGTACCGTACAACCTGTTTTTCGGCTCCAGCATTGTCCCGACAGACTCAGCCAATGGCCAATCACTAAGTGAAATGCGGCTGGGTATCTGGGTCGCGGTAATTCTCGGCGGCATTATTTCCGTTGTGCTGCTGCTGGCCGGGCTGCTTATCCCCGCCGACTTCTCTTATCCGCACATGGCGCAGGTACTTGCCGACCGTATCGGTCCCTGGGCTGGTTCTTTATTTGCGTTTGGACTCTTCGCGGCAGGGTTTGCCTCCTCACTAACAGCGCCATTGGCTGCGTCGGTGACGGCTAGTAGTTTGTTAGGCATTCCGAAAAATGGTGTGGCTTATCGGGCTATCTGGCTTATCGTCATGGCAACAGGACTGACGTTCGGCTTGCTGAATGTAACGCCCATTCCCGTTATCCTGGCCGTGCAGGCCATCAATGGTATCTTACTTCCTTTCGTCACCGTTTTCCTGTTCATCGCTGTCAACAACCGCACACTGCTAGGCCAGTACTGCAACACACTGACCCAAAATCTGACGATGGGACTAGTTGTCGTCGTAACTGCAGTACTAGGCCTCTGGAACGTCTGGCTGGCTATAAAAGCGTTCTAAAACGCAGTTCGGTATTGGCTGTTGCAGTGTACGCTAGCCTGGCCTTTGCACCTTACTCCTGGAATGTAACATCGAATAACCAACGCTATGTAGAAACGCTATCCGGCGACCCGGCCTTCGCGTCTCCCCGCCGGATAGCGTTGGCTGACAAATGCTGCGACGTGAGTTGTCTCATCTGTGTAGCCCGATGTATTTTTGCCACAAAAAAAGAGACGCGAAGGCCGGTACGCCGGACCGATCGCGTCTCTACGAAAGTGTATGGCTGTCGCCTGTCACTTTCTGCGTTCTTTTACTTCCTTTTCCAGCTGATCGATGCGCTTTTGCTGCTCAATCAGGTGAAGCGTCAGTTCCTCGTTCTTCTGTACCAGGGTTGCCAGCAATGTCAATAAATCGGTGCCTTCCTTGACCATCTGGCTGGCACTGGGAATGCCAGGCAAGTGCCGATTCTGCCGCACATACTGCTCGATCTCGGCCAACGGCTGTGGTTGGTAAGTCGGTTCAAACACGTAGTCGGCCCACTGGTTTTCGCTAGTCGGTTGTACGCGCGTCGCGACGGCCGACAGCTGGCTACCCAGCAATACGTCGCCTTTATCGCTCACCGTTAGAAACTTACCCGCTGTGCCTGCCGACGCGGGCGAATGAGCCGTCATATTCGTTAGCCGCAGCCCACTGCTGCCATCTACCCCAGCTGTCAGTTCGAGCCGGTTCTGCGGAGCCGACGTGCCTATGCCAACGTTAACATTGTTACCTAACACCATCGCGTTACTGCTCAGTACCCGGGCATTGGCCCCGATTGCTGCTGCGTTCGACAGTCCTGCTCCCACCCCAATTGCATTGGAGCCGATGAGCGTATTGTCGCCCCCACCAATGGCGTCGAAGCCTGCGTTAGGTCCAATGATCAGGTTTCGGTTACCCCGCTGACTACCATTGCCCGCGTTGAAGCCGATAAATACGTTATCGCTACCATCGGTATTGAGTTTACCCGCTTCGTAGCCGACAAACGTATTGTGACTACCAACCGTGTTAGGAGCCCCGGCTTTATAACCCAGATACGTATTATACGAACCGCTGGTATTACCCTGCCCCGACTGACTACCCACAAAGGTGTTGTAGGTTCCTCCGATTACGGCACTGGTACTCTGCCCGATAAACAGGTTGACATTACCACTAACTGACTGAATACTGACGACCTGATTGTCAGGCGTAACAATCTGACTTTGAGCTAGTACTAGTGACTGAGCACTAATCAGCAGCAAACATGGGAGAAAACGTTTTTTCATACTATGAACGAAACTTTGATCTTGTATTCATATCAATTTTGTTACCAATATATTCACTCAAAAGGCCAATGCCAGATACATTTTTCAACTAACCCATAAATTAACCATTCATACTACTGTTCGTAGCTTGCTATCAGCCTGTTACGTACCTTTACGCACTGTCTTTACCGTCTACGCACCAGTTGATATGAAGCACGCTACCGGTCTTCTTGCGCTTCTGACTATTAGTCTGCTGACGGCCTGTTCGCCGTCGACAATCATAACGAATACGTACAGCCTGCGACCCATTTCAGGCGACGTAGCCACGCTGGATGGTAAGCCCGTTACCCGCGTCGAGCAGAATGGTGTGGCCGTGGTTGCCTCATTTGAGCGGGAAGAGGAAGAGTTTGTGGCGCTCGACATCGAAGTGAAAAATTTGACCGATCACGCTGTTGAGGTTAACCCGGCCGATTTCAAACTGATCGCGCTTGGTGAAGCGCATGATACGTTGACAGACCCCGCCAACAACGACCTACCCCTGATTCGACAGGCTGCCGATCCTTCCTACGAGTCGGGTCGCGTCGTACAAGCCCGAAAGACGGAAGAGAAGCGGCTGAAGCGCGCCAAAGTACTGAATACGGTGCTGATGGTTGCGGCAATTGCCTCTGACATTTCATCGAGCAACCGTAACCAATCGTACGGAGAATTTGTCAACA
>JAKONH010000448.1 GCA_022702045.1 Spirosomataceae bacterium | reverse complement strand
TGCGCGGCCAATCGAAAAGCGAGCCAGCATCGGTAGCACCACCTGATCGGTTGCCGCCCGTCTGATCCCTGTCCCCAGGAACCGGCTCCGGAAGGCGGTTCGACTGTAGTTGACTTCGGGCTGAAATTGAATCCAGCCGCTACCCAGCACCAGCATTACCCCGCCTACAAAATCGGTTCCGGCCGAAAACGACGTATTTCTGTCGAGCAACGCGGGGGTCAATATGCCACCTCGTGCCCCAATTTGCACATCTGTTGTTCTATACGAAATCGGCTGTCTGACTACGGCGATGGGTCGATCTGCTTCAACTACCTGCTGTACAGCCCTGAGCCGTTGCCGGGGCGCCTTAACTGCCTTGGTCGATGGCTTTGCGACAGGAGCTTTTGACTGGGTGCCATAATAGCGATCATATAAGTCCTGCTGCCGATTGGGCGGGGCTGTTTGCCCCTGCGCCATCGCGAGCGACGATAGGGAAAGCGTTAATGAGGATAGCGTTAGTCGCCAGAACTGATTCATAAACCGGTCGTGTAAGTTTAGCGGATAAGCGAATGGGTATTACTTGTATCTGAGTAAACGGTCGTTGCTTTAGCGTACGGGCGCTCAAGGCTGCCGTGTACGCTCGATCGCCAGTTGGACGGCGGCAGCTGCGTTGAGTACCCCCCCCGTCTGACTCAGGTTGCTGAACGGGGTCAGATCACCCGACCGGCCGGGGCGGTTCACTACCAAGGTGGGGCGGTAAGCGCTCGCTCGTAGAATAGCACAGACCTGTACGGCCGTTAGCTGCGGAAAATAGGAGCGGAGCAGCGCGGCTACACCAGCCACGTGCGGAGCGGCCATGCTGGTTCCCGAAAAGACGGCGTAGCGGTTGTGCGGCACGGTCGAGTTGATATCCGTGCCCGGCGCAAACAGGTCGACCTGCCGCATGCTGTAGTTGGACGAGACTGCGGCCAACCGATTGTTGAGGTACCGTGTGCTGTTGCCTACCGTCAGTACATTGGGCGCCCGACGCCCCTGTTCATCAACGGCCGACGGGAAATTTGTTGTTTTGTCGAGGTCTTCACCATTATTGCCGGCGGCATGAACGATAATCACGTCGTGATCAAGGGCGTACCGAATAGCCGCATCAACCTGTTCTTTGAATGGTGATAAGCGCTTACCGAAACTCATGTTGAGCACTTTTGCTCCGTTGTCGACCGCGTACCGAATACCGTTGGCGATGTCTTTGTCGCGCTCGTCGCCATTGGCCGGCACCACAGCCACCGACATAATTCGAACATTGTCAGCCACGCCGTCGATACCGATACCGTTGCCACGACTAGCCCCGATGATACCCGCTACGTGACTTCCGTGCAGCCCTAATTCCGCTGAACTACCGATTGTAATGGCCGGGTTACCGTAATATCGTTCAGATAAATCAGCCGGGTTGTCGCCAACAGACTGGCGGGCGTTGTAAGCCGGATTATACGCGATGAGCCCTTCACCACCAGCGATAAGCATAAAGCGATCGAAGTGCTGACGAATCAGTTGCAGGTATTTGGTGAACGAACCGTACTGCGGCTGATACGCCCGCGACAATGCCTGCCGGACAGCTACCGGTACAGAATCTGTGCCGACGTCGGCCGACAGAATAGTAGCCTGCGATGTGGTTGAGTCGGGGAGGAGTGTGCTCAATCGATTGGCCGTTTGCCAGAAGCGGGCCGTATCGCTGAACGCCAACAGTTGCGGAAGGGCGGCTTTATAGCGGGGTAAGAATAATTTCTTCGCCTGCTGATAGGTGTCGTACTGCCGTTGTTGCGCCGGCGAAAGCGTAGCCCGGTTGGCGTTGTCGTACGTGCCGCGTAGTAGTAGATAGGTCTGTGTAATCTCCGGCTGATCGTACTCGTAGGTGGTGCCGTCGGGAGCACCCATGAAATTCCAGCCGTGCAGATCGTCGATGTAACCATTACGGTCATCATCGACGCCGTTACCCGGTTGCTCACTGGTATTGGTCCATAACACGTTTCGCAGGTCGGGATGGTCGAGGTCGACACCCGAGTCGAGTACGCCCACCGTGACGGGTACCGACTGTCGGCCATGGAGCAGGCTATACGCCTTGTTGAGGCTGATACCCGCTACCGAGTCGATCGTTGGGTCCAGATATGGCCAGTCGGTCGCGTCAATTTTCGACTGCGCCAGCAAACTGGCCGGTAGCAAAAGCAGGTAAACGAGTACCTGAATGGATCGTTTCATAAAAGTAACTACTCAGTGGGGCACAGCTCCCTGTGGTACAAACCCATATATAACGCAGATGATTGGCCCCTCGTGTGTTTGCGAATAACAGCGCTGTCTTGTGAATGCAGCTAACAGCTAACACAACTGCTTTCTGCTATGTTGACAACCTGGCTACAACCTTCACGTCAGGTAGTGGGTCAATCGATACGTATCAACAACTATACGAATGAGACTGACTTGCCTACTAGTTCTAATACTGATTGGCTTGTCCTGCCAAAGAGCGCAAACGCCAGTAGTACCCGGCGACGGGTTGGTAGGTTCCTGGCAATACGTCGAACGAGGGTATTCGCCGGGCGCTGGCTACATTGTTGAGCCGATTTCCCGAAACCCAGTGCAGCGGGTCGATTTTTTGGCGGATAGCACCATTCGACTGGTCAACGTCGGCGATCAGCTTTTTGCCACGGCCCGCACGTATCGAGTTGATTCGACGCAGTATGGAAAGCGCCTATCCTTGTTTGACGGGGAAAATATGCTTGTAGGTTTACCTATGACTATGGGCATCCGTAATGACACGCTCCGCTTGTCCCCGCCCTGTATCGAAGGCTGTCATCACGCGTTTGTCAGGCTTCGTTAGGAGCCGCCCTGTTCGCTGAACATATCTTTGTGAAACACAATGCCCGTGCCGCGAAGCGTGGTTTTACCCGTTGTCGGGTCAACGACCGTGCAACTGATTTCTGCCGTGTGTCGCCGGGTATCGATAGATTCGCAGCGGAAGCGAGCTTCGTAGCGTGTGTCCGGGTACATGGGCCGTACGAATTCCAGCAGCTGTGACATGTGAACGCCCCCCGATCCGCCAAAATCGCGCCCGAATACTTTAGCGAATACACTGGCGCTTAGCATACCGTGCATGATCGGGCGTTTAAACGGCGTCTGTGCTGCAAAATCCGGGTCGAGGTGCAGTGGATTGTCGTCTCCGGTCAGCTCGGCAAATCGCCGGACTTCATCCTGGGAAAACTGGTACTCGTAGCTATGGGTATCGCCGGGCTTCATGAGAGCAGGTCAGGTTAAAACGGTGAGAAAGGTACGCCTTTGCCGGGAGTAGGGCGGTGCCGGTTTAGTCAGAAAGCAAAAAAGCTACCTTGTGGGTAGCTTTTTTGTACGTAGTCAGGTGGCCGATTAATTATCCGTTATGAGATTATTCAGTGCCAGTTCTGAGGCAGAAATTGGCCAGATATAGCCGGGTTCCGTAGGGCCTTTAGCCGGTACGGAGCCTTTTGCCGGAATCGTTTGCAACAGCCGCATCAGGTCGTTATTGCGTAGCCCTTCACCCAAAAACTCAATCCGGCGTTCCAGCAGAATCGCGTTTGTCAGAGCCGTCGAAGACGCAAAGCTGGCTGAAGTGAACGTGGTAGCCGCATCAGAGCGATTCCGAACGGCGTTCAGCAGCGCTACTGCCTGCGCGTCTACCGAGTTTGTGGTACGTACCCGTGCTTCAGCCAGGTTCAGCAGTACTTCCGCGTACCGAATGACCGGAACCCAGTCGATGTAAGGCGTTGGTTGTTTGTACTTGATCAGCCAGCTTTTTGCCGACGTTCCCGTTCCCGACTGCCGGATGAATGACCGGCGCTTGTCGGTCGATGTCCAGGATGATTCGGCAATGATGCCGCGTGGGTTCAATGAGTATTCGCCGTTACCGACACCACCATTCGAGCCAATAGGCGAGTAGTAGTACGCCAGCTGATTCTGCGTGCCCGGAAAATCACCGGACGTGTTCGTCATCGGCAGCGCAAAAATCAACTCACTATTTGCAGCCGTGCCGTAGAGGGTCGTAACGTCGCTTACTAACTGATTACCGACCCCTGATGCGGCCCGGAACGGAGCCGTCGAGTTGACGATTTTGTTGGCTTCCGTCACCACGTCGGCGTAGCGCTGCATACTTAGGTAGACGCGGGTTTTCAGCGCGATGGCCGTGTTTTTATGCGCACGGGTCGTGTTGTCGCTGGTAGCCGTGTATGTCGAGGGCAGGCCGGATTCTGCCTCGTTCAAATCTTTCAGCACCTGCGCGTATACGTCGCTAACGCTGCTACGGGCGATAGACGACTGGCCTGTGCCCTTGATACCGGTCAGCCGAAGCGGAATGCCCGGATTCGCCCCGTTTCCATCGGCATACGGCCGCGCATAGTACTGCAACAGACTATAGTAGCTGAGTCCCCGGATCAGTTTTGCTTCCGCGATGTACTGGTTGCCCAGCGCATCACCAACTATAGCTGTGCCGCCAGCTGCCATGCCTTCCAGAAAGATATTGCACTTATTGATGGTTGAATAAGCGGACTGCCACAGGTTCTGAACGGCAGTTGTACTGTTGGTTGGGTTGAGATTCCACACGTCGGAGCCCGTTACCAGGTTCGATAGTTCGTTAATGAAATCTTCGCCCCGGATGTCGCCGTAGATGACGTAGCGACCGCCGTAGAAGTTGCCGTCTTTCAGGCCCCCGCCCGCCGTTATGCTCGATCCGCCGTAGAGCGAAAGCAACTGCGTCTGAATACGGTTGACCGTGCTGAAGGCCGATACGTCGGCCACCGACGTTTGTGGTATAGGCGTTAGTAACTCCCGGTTGCAGGCGCTTGAGCCCACCACCAAAGCGCTCGTTACGGCGACGCTCAGCAGATAGTGTTTATAT
>JAKONH010000086.1 GCA_022702045.1 Spirosomataceae bacterium | reverse complement strand
ACTTTTTGCAGCGTTTCCTGATCATATACTCCCCTCGGTCGCCCGTCGAACTGGAGTAGCGGATAATCCAGAAATTTATCGGGCCGGGGTCGATTACCACTGATGATTACCTGCACCGCGTTGGCGTTGGCGTTCCGATTAAAACTAACCAGGTTCGCTTGAAGCATTTCGATCAGTTTAGGCAACACCACCATCGGGTCATCCTTCACGTCGATCATCAGGCCAAATGTATAGTCGCGGTCGGCACTGACTTTGCCGTTATGCTGGGCAAACAAAGCTGCAATAGGTTTTAGGTAGAGCGAATCGAGCGTCGGCGCGTTGGGGCTGGGCTTGTCGTGCGATACGACCAATTTACCATTCTGCACCCACACATCGGCTTCGATAAAGTCGGCCTTGTGTGCGTAGGCGTTCGCAAATGGTTTTGCTTGCCCGTAGTCGTTGTGCGCGTGGATTTTCTGAGCGAACAGACTGGTCGCCGATAGCCAGCCAAACAGCAGTAACCAATAGCGTTGCATAAGTACAGGTAGTGTGTGTGGCAGAAAGGTAAGCAACCTGACTGACTTCGGACAAATTCTTTTCGGTTTGTGGTTTGTCGTTCGTAGTTTGTGGTTGCTACCGTATCATGTGCGCGCCAGCTAACTACGAACGACAAACCACAAACTACTGAATGAGCTACCTCGATACCACCGTCGACGTGTACCGGCAAGCCGCCGAAGAACCGCAGCTAGGTCTGTGCTGCACGACCAACCCTGTCTGGCAATTACCCGGCCTGACCATGCCCAAACGCATGCTGGACATGAATTACGGCTGCGGTAGTACTGTCAACCCACGCGACCTGGTTAACAGCCCTACAGTGCTGTATGTCGGCGTGGGTGGGGGGATGGAACTGCTGCAGTTTGCGTATTTCAGCCGTCGGCCGGGGGCAATTATCGGTGTCGATATCGTACCGGAGATGCTTCGGGCCTGTGAAGCCAATCTGCGTGACGCCGAATCCCAGAACGACTGGTTTAACTGCGGCTTCATTGACCTGCGCGAAGGGTCGGCCCTCGACTTACCCCTACCCGACAACAGTGTCGACGTAACCGCGCAGAACTGCCTGTTCAATATCTTCCGGGCCGACGACCTGCACCGGGCACTAGCCGAAACCTACCGCATCCTTAAACCCTACGGCCGGCTGGTCATGTCGGACCCTGTTTGCGAGCAGCCCATGTCCGACGAACTCCGCAACGACGACCGGTTGCGGGCGCTGTGCCTGACGGGATCAGTGCCGCTACAAACGTATCTCGACATGATTACGCGCGTAGGCTTCGGCACCGTTGAAGTACGGGCAAAACGGGCTTATCGGGTCTTACCACCGGGTCAGTATGCCACTGACGAGTTGCTGTATATAGAAAGCGTCGAAGTCTGCGCCATCAAAGACCCTATGCCGGCCGACGGCCCCTGCATTTTTACCGGCAAAACCGCAATCTACTATGGTACAGATACACATTTTGATGACGGTAAAGGCCATGTACTGCTGCCCAATCAGCCATTGGCCGTGTGCGACAAAACAGCCAGTGCCCTCGCCCGACTCAACCGTGACGATCTGTTTATTTCACCCTCGACCTATCACTACGATGGTGGCGGGTGCTGTTAATGCCAGACTCCGGTTGGCAGTTCGGCGGTAACCGGCTATTTTTGGCTTATTCTACGATCAGACTATCGCATCAGTCAATTAGTCTGACTGGTGCGGTGCTGTTATTTTTTACTAATGGATTTACTAAAAGGCAAAGTCGTACTCATCACGGGTGCATCACGGGGTATTGGCCGGGCGATGGCTCAGAAATTTGCGCAGGAAGGGGCAACTGTGGCCTTCACCTACCTGTCGAGCGTCGAAAAAGGGCAGGCGCTGGAAGAAGAACTGCGGCAGTTTGGCGGTCAGGTGAAAGGTTACCGCTCCGACGCGTCAGATTTCAAAGCCGCCGACGATCTTGTCAATCAGGTCATCGCAGACTTCGGTAAACTCGACGTGCTGGTCAATAACGCGGGCATTACCAAAGATGGGCTGCTAATGCGGATGTCGGAAGAACAATGGGACACCGTTATCAACGTTAATTTGAAGTCGGTCTTTAACCTGACCAAAGCAGCCATCAAACCGATGATGAAAGCCAAAGCCGGGTCGATCATCAACCTGACGTCGGTGGTCGGTATCCGGGGTAACGCGGGACAGGCCAACTATGCCGCGTCGAAAGCCGGTATCATCGGCTTCACCAAGTCGGTAGCGCTGGAACTGGGCTCGCGGAACATCCGCTCCAACGCCATTGCACCGGGCTTTATCGAAACCGAAATGACCGGCGAAATCAACGAAAAAGCCGTCGAAGAATGGAAGCAGCAGATCCCGATGAAGCGGGGTGGCCAACCCGATGAGGTAGCCGACTGCGCCGTTTTTCTGGCGTCTGACCTCTCTCGCTACATCACCGGTCAGGTGCTGCAGGTCGATGGAGGGATGTTAACGTAGAGGTTTGAGGTTTAACGTGTAAGGGTCAAGGTTTTCCAGGAGCATTACTTTCCCAATCGTAAACCTTGACCCTTGAATCTTAAACTTTGACCGGTAAACTCACCTCAATGTCCAACGTCATTTTCCAATCGTCGCCCTGGTGGATACTGGTTTGTATGCTGGTGGGGGCCGTGTATGCATATGCCTTGTACCAGCCGTTGCCGCTGACCACGACGGGCATGACGGTGGGCGGCTTCGACCGGCGCACAACCTATGGGCTGGCGGCCCTGCGCTTTCTGGCGGTAAGCCTGCTGTGCTTCCTGCTGCTCGACCCGCTGATCCGCAGCATTCAGACGGCGACGGAGAAACCCAAGATTGTCCTGGCCGTCGATAATTCAGAGTCGGTGGTGGCGGGAGGCCGACCCGCCATCAACCAATCGATGACGGCGTTACAGTCGCTGCGGCAGCAGCTGACCGACAAAGGGATGGAGGTAACGGTGCGTACACTCGACGACACGCTGACCGACGCCGGTACCGACCTTACCCAGATTCCCTTTACCCGCCGAACCACCGACCTATCGGGGCTACTCAACGGCGTCCGGTCCGACTACGAAGGGCGAAACCTGACCGATGTGGTCCTGGTTTCTGACGGCATTTTTAATCAGGGCTTGTCGCCCACCTTCGGGCAGTATCCGTTCACCGTCAACACGATTGGGCTGGGCGACACCATTCCCCGCAAAGACATTCAACTCAAAGGCGTGGTGGCCAACCGCATCGCGTACCTGGGCAATCAGTTTCCAGTGCAGGCCGAGATCGTCAGCTACGGCTATCAGGGGCAGTCGGCCACGGTTGTGCTGACGCAGGGCGGACGGGAACTGGCCCGACAGTCGGTGCGCTTCGGACAGGGCGATGCCTTCAATCAACTGACGTTCCAGACCACCGCCACCCGAAAAGGCGTACAGCATTACGTTGTCGAGGTATTGCCGCAGCCGGGCGAATACACGACCCGAAATAACCGGCAGGACGTATACATCGACGTCATCGACGGAAAAGAAAAAGTGCTACTGCTGGGACTGGCTCCCCACCCCGACATCCGGGCAATCCGTAGCATTCTCGAAAAAAATCAGAACTACGAAGTCGACGTGCGGGTGCTGACCGGTTCCGTCGACCCCACCCCACCGGCAGGCAAAAAATACGACCTCATTATCCTGCACCAGATTCCCGACAACCGGGGTACGGGCAATGCCATTTTTCAGACGCTGCTGAGCGGCAACACGCCGATGCTGTTCGTACTGGGTAGTCAGTCATCGATTGGGCCGTTCACAGCGTCGAACCCGGTATTACAGATCAGCGGACCGGGCACGCAGATCGACAAAGTCACCGCTTATTTCAACACCGATTTCAAGCAGCTCGCGTTCGACCCCGCCAAACTCGACCTCTTGGCCAAGCTGCCACCAATCACCGTTCCGTACGGTGAGTACCGCGCGCAGCCGGGTAGCGAAGTCGTGCTCTGGCAACAGATCGGCACCGTCAAAACAACCAAGCCACTGCTGGCCTTCAATGTAACATCGCCCCGTAAAACGGCCGTACTGGCGGGCGAAGGACTCTGGGCATGGCGACTGGAAGAATACGCGTTGACTGAAAAGCAGGATGTAGTCGACGAGTTGTTGCAGAAGATTATCCAGCTGATCTCGGTGAAGGAAGATCGGCGCAAGCTACGCGTCTACCCGATCCGTAACGAGTTCGTCGCGGGCGAGAAAGTCATCTTCGAAACCGAACTCTACAACGACATCTACGAACGTCAGTACGACCAACCCGTACGGCTGCAACTGACCGACGAACGGAATCAGACGCGTAGTTATGCGTTTACACCTACGGCTGCCAACAGTCGTTACGAGATCAGTCAGTTGCCTGAAGGTGCGTATCAGTTCCGGGCAACGGCTACGCTCAATGGCCGGGCCGAGCAGTCGTCGGGGCAGTTTATCGTCCGGACGCAACAGCTCGAAGCGCTCAACACTACTGCTGATCACGCCATGCTGCGGCAGTTGGCCACTCAAACCGGCGGTCGTTTCTATAAGCCCGCGCAGGTCGATGCGCTGGTGAACGCACTGACGAGCCGACCCCATCCCGCCCGCCTGAGCAGCACGGAATCCATCGATGAGATCATCAACTGGCGATGGCTGTTCTTTGCCGTACTCCTGCTGGCAACCATAGAATGGGGCCTGCGGAAATTCTACGGGGGATACTAATCGTTTCAGGTCCGAGAAGACACGAGAAAAGGAACCGCTGTACCGCCCACCGATCAATTATGATCTGGTACGTCTCGTTATCTGCGCCAATTGATACCGGCTTTTGGTTAGCCTGCACCTCAGTTAGGTGCATCCAGCCGTCACACTTAGTATTGTTTCGCTGGGCCATTAGACGAAGCGTACCGACAGGTTGCTCGTTCAACTCGATAGCGTATTGCCGGGGTTGTGCATCACTCTCAAGTAGTTCATACCCCAGTTAGTAAACGTATCGATACTGTGTATTTGTCGGGGCCGGTCGGAACTGAGTCTGCGGGACAATTATCCTTGAACCGCTGGTCGACGTGTATGCTAGCCGCAGTGTTTTTGCCTGTAGCGAATCCGTTACGAGCGGTTCTCCCTGAGCTGTAACGAACGCAAACTGATACTGCGGGGGCGACGTCATGCATAACTTTCGTCCGCAATTTGTCAGCGCCAGTAGACTCATCAAACCGGCAACAATGGGTAGAAGGCGTAGATCATCGTTCATTCTGTTTTTCGTAATGACCCGGCCGTTCCAAAAAAGGTTGCTTACCCAGGTCCTTTACAAACGCTATGGGAACAACACTATAACTTGTGCGTAATAACGCTATGATTTTCGTATGTTGGGCATAAACTCAACTCGCTATGCCTCGCTTCTCCATTCAGATTCCCCAGCCCTGCTCGCAGTTGTGGGACGATATGCAGCCGAGCGATACGGGTCGATTCTGCACTAGTTGCCAGAAAACGGTAGTTGACTACATGGCTCTATCCGATCAGGAATTAATACAACAGCTGGCCCAACCAACAGCCGAAACCCGATGCGGACGCTTACGTGACGATCAGTTGAATCGCCTGCTGGTGGAAGATACGGCTGAAAGCAACTGGCAGCGCTGGCTCAGCCTGTTGACGATGGGCTGGCTCGGTCTGCAAACAGTTTTTGCGCAGCAACACATTGCTAAAACAACCAACTTAACCCAAACGCACACATCGCTAGTCCAGCCCAGTTTTGCGCCAATCGCTCGAGCTGATCGCCTGCTCACTACGGATCGCACGAAGCCGCTAACGATCACCGGGCGCGTACTGCTGCGCGACACAACTAATAACGTCCGGCCGTTAGCAAACGCAAACGTTACTATCTCTCGCTATAATAGCAGTTGGCACTCAAAGACTGACAGCACAGGCGAATTTACCCTAACTGTAACAACTCTTGAGCAACCTACTGCAATGAACATTTGGGTAAACGGAGGACATACATTGCGCAGTTCGTGTCAAATACAGACGACAGGAACGGAGAAAATTATTCGATTAAGTGACGTCGCGTTGATGACGTATTCATCACGCCAACTGCGAACGGTCACCGGGGGGGGCATGGCCATCCTTTACGCACCAACCCGTTGGCAGCGGTTCTGGCGCGGTCTGTTTCATCGACAGCCGCGCCAGAACGGATAAGTTACCCTTTATAAAACACCCACTTCGATAGCTCTTTGTAGGTGATCTTCTTCCCGTACATCAGGATACCGACCCGGTAAATGCGGGCGGCCAGCCAGATCGTACCAATGAACCCCAGCACCAACAATACCATAGACAGGGCCAGTTGCCAGCCCGGCACACCAAACGGAATCCTGACCATCATGATCACTGGTGACGTAAAGGGAATCATCGAGGTCCAGAACGCCAGCGGACCGTCGGGGTCGCGAACAACGAACTGAGCGAAAGCAATAGACGCGATGATCGGCAGCATAATCGGGAACATGAACTGCTGTGTTTCGGTCTCGTTGTCGACAGCCGCGCCGATGGCCCCGAAGAGGGCGCTGTAGAGCAGATAGCCGCCTAAAAAATAGAAGAGGAAACAGGAGATGATCAGCGGCAGGTCCAACGTATCGATAGCCGCCATGATGTTGGCGGCCGGACCGCCAGCCGCCATTTTGCGTTCCATCGCTTCCCGCCCCTCAGCCGACACGGTCGGTACGGAACTGACCCGGCTGCTCACGGCCGACTGCGCTGTTTGCTTGGGCGACTGACCCAGTATCGCCGACCCGATCGTTAGCAGGCCAATCGTCAGGACAATCCAGAGCAGAAACTGTGTCAACCCAACCAGGGCCACACCGATGATTTTACCCAGCATCAGCTGAAACGGTTTCACCGACGAGATGATGACTTCGATAATTCGGTTGGTCTTTTCTTCCATCACGCCCCGCATCACCTGCGTTCCGTAGATGAGCATCATGATGTAAATCATGACGGCGCAGGCCCCGCCGATGATCGACGTAGCCACCGAACTACTGTTCTTTTCACCTTCTTCGCTCAGGCTGATCGTCTGCGCGTCGACGTTGACTTTGGCATCTTCGATAACCTGCTGCGTAATACCCGCCCGGTTCAGCTTAATCGTTTCAATTTCACGCGAAATGGCCCGTTCGACATTGTTCTGCACATCGAGACTGACGCTTTTCTCGGCAAAAATCCGTACCGTTTTCGGCTGTTCGATTACATTCTTGGGAATGTAGACCAGCACGTCGTACCCTTTTTTAACGAACGACTTTTTAGCCGCATCCAGCGACTCCTTCGGGTAGGCGTAGTCCGACTCCTTGTCGTTTTTGAACTTACCTTGAAACAGACCGGTCTCATCGACGACGGCAATTTTCTTCTGGTTGATCGAACTGATAGCTGCCCAGCCAATGACGCCGTAAAAGGCCGTTATCAGCAACGGCCCCAGGATGGTCATGATGATGAACGACTTCTTGCGCACCCGAACCAGGTACTCACGTTTCAGAATGATAAAGATGGTATGCATGAAATAAAGAACGAAAGAGTGATTGAACGAAAGAGTGAATGAGTCCAGAGCAGCCGCTCTTTCAGCGCTCGGCGGTCCGATCTTTCGCCCTTTCGTTCTTTGAGCCTTCTACCGTTCGGATAAAGATGTCGTTCATGCTGGGGATGTTTTCGCCGAACGAACGGAGCGACACCCGGTCGAGAAGAAACCGGATCAGGTCGTTTACCGACGCGTCGGGCGGGATCTGAATGTCGACCCGCTGAAAACCGTCGTCGGTTTGCCCCGTCTGTTTGAGGGCGAACGCTGCAGGTAGCTCACCCAGCGTTCCCTGGTATTCGATGTGGTAGGTATGTGTGCGGAATTGCTCTTTAATGGCCCGCTTCGAGCCGTCAAGCACTTTGTGCGAGCGATTGATCAGCGCGATATGATCGCACAGTTCCTCGACGGATTCCATACGGTGTGTCGAAAAGATTATCGTCTTACCCCGGTCGCGCAGTTCCAGAATCTCATCTTTGATCAGGTTGGCATTGATGGGGTCGAAACCTGAAAACGGTTCATCGAGGATGATCAGGTCGGGTTCATGCATAACGGTAGCCACGAACTGCACCTTCTGCTGCATCCCCTTCGACAGGTCTTCAACCTGCTTATCCCACCAGGTTTTGATATCGAATTTAATAAACCAGCTTTTGAGCTTTTCCATCGCCTGCCGCTCGTTGAGGCCTTTGAGTTGCGCCAGATAAAGCAGTTGCTCGCCCACCTTCATCTTCTTGTAGAGCCCGCGCTCTTCAGGCAGGTAGCCGATGTTGCGGATATGAGCCGGATTCAGCCGCTCCCCCATCAGCAGTACGGTTCCCTCGTCGGGGGCCGTAATCTGGTTGATGATGCGAATAAGCGACGTTTTCCCCGCGCCGTTCGGGCCCAGCAGTCCGAAGATACTGCCCTTGGGTACAGACAGGCTGACATCGTCGAGCGCCCGGTGTTCGGCATACTGCTTGACGATGTGATGCGTTTCCAGAATGTTCATGCGATATAGGGGCGGCACCAAGCCGCTTGTCTCGTAAACCTACTGACATTGGGGCGACAGGCAAACAAAATCGGTTAAAAGGTAATTGAATCCGGTGAATGGTGGGAAATCGCAGGCTACAGCATGACGATCCGCCGGTTGCTTGTATTTTTGCGGTACGGCTGTACTTACCCCGTCCACGCCTACGGATATTGCTCTTTATGCCCTTAGACTCATACGCGCTGTTGCTGGGTGCCCTACTGGCGCTGATCCTGGCCGGCTTTTTCTCCGCCGTCGAAATGGCCTACGTATCGGTCAACCGATTCTATTTCGAACTGCACGGGAAGCAGGGGCCGCTGGGCGAAAAACTTGTTTCCGAATTTCTGCGCAATCCCGTCCTGTTCATCGGCACCACCCTGACGGGCAATACGCTCTTCCTGGTCATCTATGCCGTACTGGGCGTCACGGCCCTCAACCCACTGCTAGTCGACTGGCTCCCGACCGACTGGACCAATCATGAGTTTGTCCTGATTGGACTGGAAACGCTTATCCTGACGGTTATTTTCCTGCCCATTGCCGATTACTTACCCAAAAGTCTGGCGCTGATTCACCCCGACCGGTTTCTGGAACGGCTGGCGGTGCCGCTCTGGATTATTTACCGAACCATCGCCCCTATTGTCCGGGTACTGGTCGGGATTGCCCGGCTGATTATTCGTTATGTATTCGGAAAACGAAATCCTGAAATCCGCCCCGTCTTTGGACTGACAGATTTAAATCAGTACCTGCAACAGCTTAATCAGAAAGCAAGCCCCGAGGAGGAAGTAGACGTCGACGCACGCATTTTTAACAACGCCATTGAGTTTCGCGATGTGCGGGTACGCGACTGTCAGGTGCCCCGCACGGAGATTACCGCCGTCGCCGTTGATGATTCGATCGAAGATTTACAGCAGGCATTTCAGGAAAGTGGTCACTCGAAAATCATTGTGTACCGCGACACGATCGACGATGTAATCGGCTACTGCCACGCGCTGGCACTTTTCCGCAAACCGGATACCATCGAATCGATCGTGACACCACTCATTACGGTGCCGCAAAGTATGCCCGCGCAGGACTTGTTGCTTCGTTTTCTGTCGGAACGGCGTAATCTGGCGCTGGTCGTGGATGAGTTTGGCGGCACGGCCGGTATCGTCAGCATCGAAGACATGGTCGAGCAGATTTTTGGGGAAATTCAGGACGAGTTCGACACTAACGAAGACTGGGAAGAACGGCAGATCGACGCTAACACCTGGCTGCTCAGCGCCCGCCATGAAATTGACGATCTGAACGAAAAATACGGCTGGCATATTCCCGAAGGCAATTACGATACCCTCGGCGGCCTTATTCTGGCTACCAACGAAGACCTGCCCCGCGTCGGCGAGGTGATCGAGTTGTCGCCGTTTACCTTTACGATCGTATCCATGAATGGCTCCCGCATCGACACCGTCAACGTGCACCGGAAGACGAGCAGAAGTGAGAGTTAAAACCGGTATTTAGTTTACGGTTTACAGTTTTCAGCCAATCGCACGATAGGCATTCGCCGGATGGTTTGATAACCGTAAACCGTATACCGTATACCGTACACCGTACATTATGAACCAAAAACAAACCATTGCCCGGCAGCTGCTGGAAGTGAAGGCCGTACGGCTGCAACCGGAAAATCCGTTCACCTGGAGTTCAGGCTGGAAATCGCCTATCTACTGCGACAACCGTGTGACGCTGGCCTTTCCGGCCGTACGCACGTACATCAAAAACGCACTAGCCGATGCCATCCGACAGCAATTTCCCACGGCACAGGCCATTGCCGGTGTCGCCACGGCGGGGATTCCACAGGGCGCTCTTGTCGCCGATGCGCTGAACCTCCCCTATTGTTACGTCCGGCCCGAACCCAAGAGCCACGGCATGGGCAAGCAAATCGAAGGTCAGCTGGCAACCGGTCAGTCGGTCGTTGTTATCGAAGACCTGATCTCGACGGGCGGCAGTTCACTGAAAGTCGTTGATGCGCTTCGGGCAGCCGGTGCTAACGTATTGGGCATGGCGGCCATTTTTACGTACGGTTTTCCAATAGCCGCCCAAAATTTCGCCAACAAAGGTGTTGAGCTTATCTGCCTGAGCGATTACAACGCGCTACTCACCGAAGCCGAGTCAATGAATTACATTTCGGCCGATGCGATGGATTCGCTGGCGTCCTGGCGCGACAATCCCGCCGACTGGACCGGTCAGTAAGCCACATTGTCACCTACCCACCACAAGCTACCATGCCGATTATTTCCGCCCGTATTGAGCGAACGCCGTACGAAACGCACATTACGACACCGACACAGGTTGTTGTCTCCGACGAACCGACCGCGGTTGGTGGTCAGGAACGGGGCATGAAACCCGGCGAGTTGCTGGCGGGCTCATTGGCAGCCTGCACGGTCATCACGCTGCGTATGTATGCCGACCGCAAGGAGTGGCCGCTCGACGCAGCCGTAGCCCATGTCGACTACAGTCATGACCGGGACCAAAAGCGGTCGCGCTTCGACCTGCAACTGGTTTTAACGGGCGATCTCAGCGAGGAGCAACGCGAGCGGCTGCTGGAGATTGCGGAGAAGTGCCCAATCCATCAGGTCCTCGAACACCCCGCCGAGTTTCATACGACGCTGGTCAGCGAAGGGTAGGATGTCTCAACCACCGGAGCGCCGACCGGCATCCTGCTGTTTGAGACATCACTCTCAATTCTTAAGCATAGATTTTAGGTCTGACGAGCGGGTTGGGTAGGCGAAGACTGTTTTAGCGAGATCTGACGCTTTGATGTGGTGTGCCATTGCCACGGTGAACAGGTTGATTAGTTCATCGCTGCCTTCACCCAACAGATGCGCGCCTAGAATTTCGTCGGTATCCGGGTCGATCAGTAGTTTGTAGCCTGATACGGGCTCGTTGATGTGCGCCGACGTGTACCAGTCGGTTGTGCTTTTACAGGATACGGTTACCGGCTTACCCTGCTCCTTTGCCTTTTCTTCCGTCAGTCCGACCGATGCCATGGGCGGAATCGTGTATACGGTTGTCGGAATGAGCTGCTCTTCGTATTTCTTCGTGTTGCCTTCCACCAGATTCGTCCCGACGATACTACCCTCATACGAAGCCAGCGGGGTCAGCGGTAAGCCTTTTTCGGCCACGTCTCCACAGGCATAGACCGCCGGATTCGATACGCTTTGCATAAACTCATTGACGACTACGCCTTTTTTGCCGACCTCGACATTAGCGTTGTCGAGCGCCAGTTCGTCGATGTCGGGAACCCGGCCGGCAGCATGAACGACCAGTTTTGCCGGTACCGATAGTTTCTTACCATCCTGCTCGTAGTCGACGGTCAGGTCCCCTTTTTCACCCGAAATGGCCGCTACGGTCGCGTTGACGAGAATCGTGATGCCCGCGGCTTCCATCTCCTGTACCAGCATACCGACCAGGTCGGGATCGAAACCACTCAATGGACGGGGGGTGTCGTTGATGATTGTCACCTTAGCGCCAGCACGCATGGCCACGTTGGCAAACTCAAAGGCGATGTACCCTCCGCCGACTAACACCAGTTCGTCCGGCAGTTCGTCCAGATCAAGAAACCCGGTACTGTCGATCAGCAGTTCTTCGCCGGGAATGTCGAGCGGCATT
>JAKONH010000442.1 GCA_022702045.1 Spirosomataceae bacterium | reverse complement strand
ATAATCAGGCGCTGATCGTTCTCGACGGGATTCCAATCAACAACGACGAAACCGGCAATGCCGATCAGGGTGGCGGTGGTAGTCGACTGGTCGATCTGGATCCATCGATCATCGAAAGTGTCAACGTGCTGAAAGGCGCAGCGGCTACGACCCTGTACGGGTCGGCAGGTGCGCGCGGGGTCGTGATCATTACGACCAAAAGCGGATCGGGCAACCGGAAGCCGACGGTTGCCGTTTCGTCTGATCTGTCGTTCGATAAGGCATTGTATCCGGATCTGCAGCAAAAGTACGCACAGGGTAGCCGGGGCGTGTTCTTCAACGGAGAGAACCAGAAAACGAGTCTCTCCTGGGGACCTCTGATGGACACATTGCGCATCAACGGCCAACCGGCCCCCCGGTATTTTCTGCCCGACCTGTTTTTCCGTACTGGCATGAGTACCAATAACTCGGTCAGTCTAAGTGGCAGTTCAGGCGACCGCTCTACCTATTTTGCGTCCTACACCTTCTTCAAGCAACTGGGTACCATTCCGACGACGGACCTGCTCCGGCACACGCTGTTTGCCAAATACACCACTCAGATTTCGCCGACTGTTAATGCTACGTTTCAGTTAAATTATTCCAGTACCGACAACAACCGCGTACCGGAAGGCTACGGCCTGCAAAGTCCACTCTGGACCGTATACGCGGGGCCTGTCTCCTGGAATCCTTTTCCAACGACCAATGCCGATGGTAGTCAGCGGGTGTTCCGTTTTTCGCGAAATAACCCGTTCTGGGGGCTCGATAACATCCATAACCGCTCGCTCGTCAACCGTTATATTCCGGTCGTAACGATCAACTACCAGCCTACGAGCTGGCTGACGATCACGGAGCGGGCCGGGGCCGACATGTACGGCGAGCAGGTAAAATATTCCGAAGCCCGGGGGTCGACCAACGTACCGACCGGACAGATTGTGGACCAGGTCAACACCTTCCGGCAATTCAACAACGACCTGATCGTGCGGGCCAACAAACAGTTTGGCGATCTGGACATGGGGCTGACGCTGGGCAACAACCTGTATTCGTCGTACGGACAGTACATCACTACGCGGGGCGTCGGAGTTGCCATCGCCAACTTCGACAATATGTCGAACACCGAAAAACAAACCTACTCGGAAGGGCATTACCTCACCCGTAAGATTGGCTTCTACGCCCAGGCGAACTTTGATTATCACCGAACGCTGGTACTGGCGCTGACGGGCCGTTACGACGGTAGTTCGGTCTTGTCGCAGGAGCGCCAGTTTTATCCCTATGGGTCGGCGGCCTTCGCCTTTATCTTCTCGGAACTGCTTCCGGCCAGTCTGTCGTCGGCGATCAGCTTCGGTAAACTACGCGTATCGGCAGCCAGCGTCGGCAACGATAATATCGGGGCCTACCGACTGAACACCCCGTTTCAGGCGGCCAGCATCGGGGCTTATGCCTTCCCATTTCAGGGGCAGAATGGCTTCCTGCTGAGTTCGAACCTGGGCAACGCCAACCTGCGCAATGAACGTACCAATGAAGTTGAAGTGGGCCTTGAGATGCGCTTCCTGAAAAATCGTCTGAGTTTTGAAACGTCTTATTTCCGTAAGAACAGCGTCGACCTGCTCACCGATGGTATCCCGGTATCGGCGGCTTCAGGCTATGGCAGTACAATTCTGAACGCCGGCTCGATGCAGACCAAAGGATTTGAATTCTTATTGAATGCGACGCCCGTTCGAACCGGCAAGTTCGCCTGGGACATGACTTACACCTTTACCCGGATCCGCAGCATCGTTACGCAGGTCAACAGCGGCCTGGATCGGGTACAGATCGGTTCATCCTGGGCTGTTGTCGGTCAGCAATACGGCGTTCTGATCGACAATCAATTTGCTCGCAACGACAAAGGTCAACTGCTGATCGACGGTCAGGGACTACCATACGGCGGCAATACGGGAATCCTAGGAAACCTGTCGCCCGACTGGCTGATGGGCCTTAACAACAGCCTGCGCTACGGTGCGTTCTCGCTCAACGCCTTCGCCGACATGCGCAAAGGCGGAGACATCATCAACTCCGACGACCGTTACGGCTATTTCTACGGTACGCCCAAAGTCACCGAAAATCGCGAGCCACGCGTCGTCGACGGGGTCAATGCCGCCGATGGCAGTCCGAATACGACAGTAGTACAGGCGCAGGATTATTATCAGCGGCTGAATGGTATTGGCGAGTCGGTCGTTCAGGACGTCACCTATATCAAACTCCGGACACTGGGCCTGACCTATGCCGTTCCCTCCGCTTTACTGGCCAAGACACCGTTTAAAACCGCTTCGCTGAGCGTAACGGGTCGTAACCTGTTTATCTACCGGCCGCATTTTACCGGCCCGGACCCGGAGGTAAGCTCTTACGGTTCATCCAATTCGGCCCAGGGGCTATACGCCAATTCCGCGCCTACGTCACGCTCGGTTATGTTTTCGCTTCGCTTCAGCTTCTAACGATTCAGCGCACCCAGTCATGAAAAAACATATTATTACCTTGGGAAGCCTGCTGCTGAGTCTGACGGGCTGCCAGACTTATATCGACGTCAACAAGAATCCGAATCAGCCCCTTACTGTGCAACCGGCGCTACTGCTGGCGCCCCTGGAACTGACTGTGGCCAACGAGCTGATGGCAGGCGATGCAGCCCGGTTCACCAATCACTGGACCCAGATGATCGCGTCTAACCAGCCGGCTCCCAACGAGGGAACCTATCGTCAGTTGAACGAAGACCTCAACGGTCAGTGGGGCACCAACTATACCACCTGCCTGCAAAATATGCGGGTGCTGCGTGAGCGGGCCGAAGCCGACAACAGCTATAACTATTCGGCCATTGCCGATATACTGACCGCGCTGACGCTGGGCATGACAACGGATCTGTGGGGCGACGTGCCGTACTCGCAGGCGTTTCAGGGCAGCGACAACTTCCGCCCTTCCTATGACAAGCAGGAGGACATCTACAAAACGCTTGATCTGCTACTAGACCGGGCCATCGCCAGTATCGACAAAAAGGCATCGCTCAAACCAGGTGGCGACGATTATTACTACGGTGGCGATATGAGCAAGTGGCGTCGGGCCGCGTATACGCTCAAAGCCCGCTTTGCCATGCACCTGATCAAAGCGCCCGGCCATACAGCCGCGTCACAGGCGGACCTGGCACTGGCCGCGCTACAAAACGGTATGACCTCGACCAGCGACGATATGAAGATGTTCTACCTCGGTGGTGCTGGTCAGCAGAACAAGCAGAATCAGAACTTCCTGCCGGTATCGACGCAGGTCATGGCGAAACCGGCGGTCGATACGCTGGTGCTTCGCAACGACCCCCGGCTGAGTAAAATCATTGCTCCTGCAGAGGAAACGGGCAGCTATACCGGCCGGGCGATTGGGTTGCAGGATATAGGCTCGCTTGCCTCCTACTCGATTCTGGGCGATTTCTACGGAGCCACCGGCGCGAATCTGTATATCCTGACGTACGCCGAAGCTCAGTTCCTGAAAGCGGAAGCGACACTGTACAAATCCGGAGCAGCAGCGGCCGAACCCATCTACCAGAACGCCATAAAAGCCAACATGAGTGCACTGGGTGTATCCGATGCGGATGCAAGCGAGTACCTGACCCGGCGGGGTAAGCTCACCAGCAGCAATGCCCTGCGCCTGATTATCGAAGAGAAAGTAATCGCCGATTACCTGTCGCCCGAAAATTATACAGACTGGCGCCGAACAGGGTATCCTCTGCTTACTAAAGTACCGAATGCGCTATCCGACATTCCCCGCCGTTTCCTGTACCCTCGTTCGGAGCTGACAACAAATCCGCAACCCGGCCAAAACGTTAAACTAACCGACCGGGTGTGGTGGGACGTCAATAAATAACTATCGATAAAGATTCTTCACAGTAGCGTACGACTAAAGCGGTTCACCATTAGTCGTACCAGCACGACAGTAGCGTGAACGAGATCAGTATTCCGCACTCGGCGGTCATCAACCCGGAAGCTAGTTTTCGAGTCGATGACCGCCGAGTGTTTATAAATACCCTTTGCTAGCTAATGACGCTTTTACGATGCTTGCTTCACTATCAGTATGCTATTACCATCGAATGCCTTTATTGAGATACGGACCTGCCTGTACGGCTACGAGTCACACTTCAGCTAGTCGCTGTTGCAGCCCGCTTGCAGGATCACGCGCCATGCGTTTCTTACCCACGAACTACCTGACCATGGCGAACGACACGACCAATCGGGGTGATGCAGAGACTGTACTTCAGTATCATAAACGGCTTATTGATCAGTATGGAGCGGGTACAACCCGGGCACAGGGCTGGCGCAGCTTCGACGGTCAACGGGCACGCTTCGACATGTTATGCCAGATAGCAGACCTCAGCGGTCACTCCGTACTGGATGCGGGCTGTGGACACGCGGATCTATTCCCCTTCCTGACCAAACGCTTTTCATCACTTATCTACTACGGGTGTGAGCAACTTCCTGACTTGCTCAACGTGGCAATTCAGCGCTATCGACGCGCGTCGGAGATTACCCTGCTGCCGGGCGACTTCCTTGCCGATACAATGCCAACGACCGATTTTGTGTTGGCAAGCGGCTCGCTGACCTACCGACATAGCGACGCGCGTTTCATCTATAAGGCCATCGCGACACTGTTCGCCAGTTGTCGTATCGGCTTGGGATTTAACCTGCTGAGTGGCGGGGTCGGTGCAGGCAATCTGCTTCAGACGTACGACCCCGAAGAGATAGGCGATTTTTGTCGAAGCCTGACCAAAACAGTGACGCTTCGAACTGGCTACTGGCCGGATGATTTTACGCTTTTTCTGTACAAGTAAGCCAAAACGAATCTATCGCGCGGGGCAGGCAAAGCAACGCGACTCACTGAAAGGAAGCCCTAAAATCCAGCGGAGACTGAGCCGTTTTCGCCTTGAACAGCTTACTGAACGATGGCAAATGTTCAAAGCCCAGTTCGTACGCAATTTCACTAACGCTCGACTCCGTAGTCGACAGTTTTTCCTTTGCCCGCTCAATCAGCTTGTCGTGGATATGCTGTTGGGCCGTTTGGCCGGTCAACACTTTAAGCAAACTGCTCAGGTATTTGGGGGAAACGTGTAAAGCGTCGGCCAGATAACCAACCGTTGGCAATCCATGTATGGTTAAATCAGGGTGGCTAAAATAAGCAGTTAACACGCTTTCCACCCGTTCCAGCAGTTGATGATTCGTCTTCTCGCGGGTCATAAACTGCCGATGGTAAAACCGGTCGGCATAGTTTAGCAGCGTTTCCAGTTGCGAGCCGATAATCCGCTTACTGAACGCGTCCAGATTGGCACGACACTCTTGCTGAATCGTTTGTAGAATAGTCGTCAACACAGTCTCTTCATACTCGGAAAGAAATAAGGCTTCGTGCACCGAGTAGCCCCAAAAATCGTACTGACCAATCGTTTTGGCCAAAGGTGTATGCCAAAGAAAATCGGGGTGAACGAGTAACACCCACCCCGATTGATTCAGTTGGACCGCTCCCTGATCGACAGAAAACCGTAATACCTGACCAGGCGCAACGAAGGACAAGATGCCCTCATCATAATCATAGGTCTGCTGGCCGTACTTCAGTTTGATTTGCTGCGCGTTGGCAACCCGTTTGAGCGCTATACAGTAAAAATCATAGCACCAGGCTGCGGCCTCATCCAGCGTTGCACTATCGACAGACGCCACCTTGAAGACGCTGATCAGCGGATGGTCGGGGCGGGGTAGCTGCCGAAACTGGAGGAATTCGCTGATGGTGTTGAAGCGTTTCATTGACTTAAGATTCGGTTCGTATTTCCAGTACTAGTTTACCCCGCACATGCTTGGTTTCGCTTTGCCGATGGGCCTCAGCTACAGCCTCCAGCGGATACACCTGGCTGATGACGGCTTTTACTTCCTCGTCGTCAATGAGTTGCGTGACCCCATCCAGCGATGCACTGTAGGTTGTTATACGACCTGACCCAACCATGGCTGCCGTCGCATTCCTGCCAGACAGGGCCTGCAAAAAGTTCGGGCTGAAGGGCTCATCCAGATGCGTACACACAAACATGCCCCCCGCCTTGAGTACGTCAACTGATTTTAACCGTAGCTGTTCGTCACGAACGGGTGAGGCATTGAACACCACATCGATATCACGCAGCAATTCCTCGAATCGCTGGTTGTGATAATCGATCACCTCATCGGCCCCCAACTCGCGTAAGAAATCACTATTATAAGCAGATGCCGTTCCAATTACATAAGCGCCTTTCGCTTTGGCAAACTGCACTGCCAGATTACCCACACCACCGGCTGCCCCGTGAATCAGTACCCGCTTGCCCGGCCCTACGTTACCCAGGTCGACGATACCATCCCAGGCGATGAGGGCACACGAAGGCAACGCCCCCGCTTCGTTGAATGAACTACGCTGCGGCATGAGCCAAAACTGGCTAGCCTTAGCCGCAACATATTCCGCATAGCTGCCATCGCCCGGAAAATTAGGGACGCCGTAGACTTTGTCCCCTTTTTTAAACCGGGTAACGTCACTACCGGTTTCTTCGACCAGTCCGGCCACGTCTAACCCCAGACCGAGGGGCAAGTTGAGTAAAGCCCGTAATGCATCATTACCGCCTTCCCGCATAATGTAATCAGCCGGATTGACGCTGCTGGCGTACACCTTGACCAGGATTTCGTCTGCGGCAGGTACGGGTCGCTCCACTTCGACCAGTTGCATCACTTCTGGCCCACCAAAGGCGTATACTCGAATCGCTTTCATTGTTCTGCTTTTTTGTTTAGGCAAAGGTGGGCACTGTCAGCAGGACCAATTTAGCCGAACTACGGTTTGCTTTAGCCAAAAGTCAGCTAGCACTACATAGTATACATACAGCCCAAGAGCCGGGCTGGGACGCGTGGGCCGTCCGACCTGATGCGCTACTCGTGTATAACCGAAGCAATCATCTGTTGGCAGAGAGAAGTTTATCGCAGACTACACCTGCGGGCGATCCCAGAACGCAGGCGGTTCTACGCCCAAGGTACGCAGGTAGACATAGGCCTGACCCCGGTGGTGAATCTCGTTGTCGATCAGGTAGAAAATAAACCAGTAGATAGGGCCTTCGTATAGCCCAAAAGCCTTGTCGACTTCCTGAAAACGAGTAGGCGGAATCTGTGGCCAATAGGCGTCGATCTTCTCGGTCACCCGGTCCCACCGCGCCAGTACCTGTTCTTTCGTTGGTGCGCGTTCTCCTTCAGAACCCTCCGTGAATGAAGGCCACTCGCCCGAACGAACGCCCGGCATACTTAGGTCGGCCATGTTCAGCACTTCCTCAATCAGCGCCGAGCAGGGGCGCATGCCGCCCAGTGTGTACGAAAAGAAGTGCTCGTCGGGGTAGATCTCAATCAATCGGCGGGTAAGTCCCCGGTGTGCCTGCCAATGGGCACGAAGTTGCTCGGGGGATAGGACGACCGGATACATCGTCGGGGTAGGCTGTGCTGTGTTTTCCATAATCGGCTAGTGATTGACATTGTCGATTTATTGACGACACGAAGCAAAGCCAGGGGAGTGACAGCCCTATGTCAGTAGCGAATGCTGCCGGCGATACGAATCCGCCACCGCCAAATTGACTAGAGCAAACGGCACTAGCCAGTAACGAGAGTATCAGTGTACGCCGTCGAGCAGGTAATGGAGCTAGTTCGATGGTAACTGGGCGGCCCACCGAATAGCGTTGCGCACCATAGTAGTGTATGTTGTATTTCGGAACAGGTCGGGGTGGTGCCCCATAAAGAAGTATACGTTTCGCGCCTTGACCCGCTCATTCGACCAGATCACCGGATGGTCTCCCATCTTCTTCGGCGAATCAGGCTGGTACGTCGACTCATCGACGGTAGCCAACACGTCGACGTTCGGGCGCGGGCTCCTGTTATACGTGTACCATTCTTCCCGCTCAATCGTAAACGACGCCGGTACGCCCTGCATCACCGGATGTTGCCGGTTCTCGACCCGCACCGTCGCCGTAACAAAACTGGCGATATAATCCTTATAGCGGATACCGCCCATAAACTCCGAAAACCACGGCCACAGCGCATAACCGTCGAACTCACCCAGTAGACTGGCGTGGTGAAAACCGATCCAGCCCCCCCGCCCCTGTTCGACATAGTCGACGAACACCGCCTTTGCCCGGTCGGTCCACCGATATGGCGGATAGTCTAGCTGAATGAACAACTGGTACTGACTCAGAAACTGTCGGTCAATAGAATCGGTCGTCGTAATATAGTCGACGGAAAAGGATTGCTCGCGGCCTAGTGTTGCCAACCACTTTTTTGCCGCCCGAACAAATGGCTGATGAATCCCCCCCGCTTCAGCGATAGCCAGCACCCGAACAGTCGGCTTCGACTGTGCCAGCGCAACGCTGCCCATCAGTAACCAGAGCCCTATAATGCTCATCAAAAAACGACCCGGCTGTCTATCCATATCGCTGCAGGTATCCATTACAAAGCAGGATACCTGCCCCGCCCTACCGGGCCGTGACTGCTTCCTGACCTTTGCAGCCGTATCAGCCAGTCATGGCTACTGATTCCAGGTTGCGCGCCAAGTCCACCTCAGACTGTAATTTATACGCTACGCCTACGAAATAATACTCAGTAATTACACTTATATGCTCTTTATAGCCAATATCCACAAACAAACTATAGTACCGAATTTATTCGCGTTGCTAGAATATTATATCCATAGAAGTATAATTTAACGAATTTTCTTTTATTAGTTTTTAAGCTATTTTTAATTCATTCTCATATTTCATCTATTTTTAACATTCATTAATTCTCACTTAACAAGTCAACATGACGTGCTTATGGCAAAACGTTTATTAATGTGCTTACTGGGGATTTGGCTCCTGGGCACAACCGCCTATGGTCAGTCCCGACGAATCACCGGTAAGGTAACCTCCGGTGAAGACGGAACAGACATCCCAGGGGTGTCAGTTGTAGTGAAAGGAACGACAACCGGCGCAACGACCGACGCTGACGGACAATATTCGATCAGTATACCCAGCGACAATACTACGCTGGTGTTCAGCTTTGTCGGTATGACATCGCGCGAGGTTCAGGTTGGCACCCGATCGGTGCTCGATGTGGTGCTGTCATCCGACAACAAGCAGCTTCAGGAAGTGGTCATCACCGCCCAGGGAATTGCGCGCGAGAAAAAAGCACTCGGTTACGCCGTTACCGCGCTCGACAAGAAGCTCATCGAAGACCGCCCGCAGGCCGACGTTGGCCGGATTCTACAGGGCAAGATTCCGGGCGTCAACATCACGGCAACATCAGGCGTATCAGGGACAGGCACCAACATTACGATCCGGGGCTATTCCTCGATCACCGGCTCGACACAGCCGTTGTTCGTTGTTGACGGTGTTCCGTTCAACTCGAACACCAATGCGCGGGATGGTTTCACGCAGGGTGGCCAATCGGCATCGAGCCGCTTTTTAGACCTCGACCCCAACAACATCGAAAACGTAACGGTACTGAAAGGCTTGGCGGCTACCGTTACCTATGGCGATCAGGGACGAAACGGGGTTATTCTGGTCACGACGAAAAACGGCACCCGCTCGGCTAGACCGACGGAAGTAGCCGTTACGCAGTCGTTCTTCACCAACACGGCCAATCTGCCCACCTATCAGAACGATTACGTGGGTGGTTTCCAGCAGAACCTGGGGTACTTCTTCAGTAACTTCGGCCCTACCTTACCCGAAGCTTACGCCTATCCCTCGCAGAACACCAATACGGCGCTGACCAATCATCCGTACGCCTTTTTCAGCCTGGCGTCACTCCGGGATGCCATGGCGCCTTACGTCTCGTCGCTGGGCCAGTACCAGATGCAGATATATCCCAACAACGTGAAGGATTTCTTCCGTACCGGTCAGGTCGCGACAACCTCGCTCAACCTGTCGGGTGGTGGCGAGAAAGTAAGCTACAACATCTCGGCGGGCTACCACAACGAGCAGGGCTACATTCCCAACAACGGTCTGCGCAAGCTAAACCTGGGTCTGGGTGTCAACGCGCAATTGAGCAAGAAAGTGAGCATCGTTACCTCGCTGAACTTCGCCAATACCGATCAGTTTTCGCCCCCGCTTAACGCCGGCCAGGGTAACAATACGCTGGGCGGTTTTCCGTCGGTACTGGCTAACGTGCTGTACACCCCCCGGCAGGTCGACCTGATGGGCTGGCCTTACGAAAACCCGATTACGGGCGGATCAGTCTATTTCCGTAGCGGCAACGACATACCGAACCCACGCTGGATTCTGGACAATTATAAGACGACGGGCGTTGTCAATCGTCTATTTGCCTCGACATCGCTAACCTACGACATTGCCAAAGACCTGACATTCCTCTACAAAGTCGGTCTGGACACGTATACGGAGAACCAGCAGTACATGTTTAACAAAGGCGGGGCTGACCTAGTCAATGGGTTCTACAATACCTTTGACGTTCGAAACACCATCTGGGATAACAGCGCGATTCTGTCGTTCACCAAACCTGTCAACGACAAGTTTGCGCTCTCGGCCCGGCTGGGCGCCAACATGCGGAACGACCGCTACAATGCAACCTCAGTTGTCAGTCAGAACCAGCTGGCCCGTAACTTATTCCGGCACAACAATTTTATCGATAACGTAGCGTCCAACGGTTCTACAGAGCAAACCCGGATCGGCATTTTCGGCGAAATAACAGCTGATTTCAACAACTACCTCTTCCTGAACCTGGCCGGCCGGAACGACTGGACATCGACGGTAGAAGTGGCGAACCGGGAGATTTTCTACCCGTCGGCCAGCCTGTCGTTCGTACCAACAACGGCCTTTACGGGCCTGCAGGGGGGTGGCGTACTTAACTTCCTGAAACTGCGTGCCGGTGTCGGTACGTCGGCGGGCTTTCCGAATCCCTACAGTACCCGGAACGTGCTGAATCAGAGCGCGCGGGCCTGGCTGACCTCTACCGGAACTACAGTTCAGACACACGCTGTCGACAATACGCTGGGGAATCCCAACCTGATGCCAGAGCTGCATACCGAATACGAAGCGGGCGTGGAAGGCCGGATGTTCAACAACACGCTGAACTTTGACCTTACAGTTTACCAACGCAACACCAGCAACCTAATTACGTACAGCCCCCTCGACGCATCGACGGGATACACCAACACGACGATCAACATTGGTAAGATTCGTAACGAAGGTATCGAGCTGAACCTGAGCGGGACGTTCTTCAAAACGGCATCCTTCGCCTGGACACCGACCCTCGTCTTCTCGCGTAACCGGCCTAAAGTACTCGATCTGGGTGGTACCCTACAGGAAGTACAGGTGGCTGGTTTCGGTAGCTCGCTGGGTAACTATGCCGTGGTGGGGCAGCCGTTCAACGTCATCAAAGGCACTGGCTTCCGGCGTAACGAGCAGGGGCAGTACCTGATCGACGGCGGTGGCTACCTGCTGACGACGACCTCACCCGTCGTACTGGGCGATCCCAACCCGGCCTTTACCTCCAGTTTGATCAACAATTTCACCTACAAAGATCTGTCGCTGGAAGTGATGGTCGCTTACCGGCATGGTGGAGCTATGTATTCTACAACGGCCGGGGCGCTGCTGGGTCGTGGTCTGACCATCGACAATGCGCTGACGGGTGGTATCGACCGGTCGCAGACAATGATCATTCCCGGTGTAAAACTGGCTGACGGTACGCCGAACACCACGCAGATCACCGCGTCGGACTTTTACTTCAACAACTACTACTTCTTCGGCGACGAAGGTCGTATCTACGATGGATCGACGATTCGACTGCAGGAAGTATCGCTGTCGTACCGACTCCCCAAGCGTCTGTTGAATAAAGTAGGCATCAAAGGCGCGTCGATCGCGCTAACAGGGAATAACCTCTGGTACCGGGCGCTCTATTTCCCCAAAGGCCTCAATTTCGATACCGACAACCTGGGCCTTGGCGTAGGCAACGGTATGGGCTTTGAATTCCTGACGGGTCCCAGCTCGCGTCGATTGGGTGGTACACTGCGGCTGACGTTTTAACCAGACTTGATTTCGAAGCATATCGAATACTTCTCTACGCTCTTCGAAGCCACTAAAAAAGCCTTATCAAATGCTAAAACGATCTATAGGAATTACGTTACTGGCGGCTAGTATGCTGGGGGCGGGTGCCTGCAAACTCGATTTGCTCGACAACCCGAACGCCGTAACGACCAGCAATACCGATATCAACTACCTGCTCAACTCCATCGAGTTGACGTACCGGGATCATTTCAACGGTATCGGTGATCCGGGTATGCGTCTGACCCGGATGATTAATCAGGGATCAGCGATTTATGATAATGCTGTGTCGCCAGGTAACTACAACGGTGTCTGGGAAACGGCCTACGCAGGTCTCCTAACCGATGCAAAAACGCTCATTCCGCTTGCTGAATCACGGCAGTTGTTTGTACATGCCGGTATTGCTCGGACGCTGCGCGCGTCGACGATGGTGAATCTGGTCGATGCCTTCGGCGACGTGCCTTATACGGAAGCCATTGATCCTGCCAACTTCAACCCAAAGACAGATGGGGGGGCAGCTATCTACACGGCCGCACTGGCTGAACTGGACAAGGCGATCGAAAACTTTTCGGCTACCTCCAGCGCCGGCGCCAGTGGAGATTTGATCTTCGCCGGAACGACGGATAGCTGGATACGCACGGTGAACACGCTCAAGCTAAAAATCTACCTGAACCGGCGCCTGATCGATAAATCCGGTTCGACATCAGCGATCAATACGCTAATCGCTGGGAATAAGTTGATCTCGACCAATACGCAAAACTTCGTATTCAAGTTTGGTACCAACCTGACCAACCCCGACACACGTCACCCCCGCTATCGGGATCAGTACGGACCATCGGGTGGTGGCGATTACCAGTCGAACTCGTACATGGGGACGCTGTATTCGGCAAAAGGTTTTCCTGATCCGCGTATCCGGTTCTACTTCTATCGGCAAACGGTGCGTAACCCGACAGACGTCAACGCGCTGCGCTGCATCACAAACGCCAAACCATCGCACTATTCCAACGCGGATGTGTTCTGTCTGCCTACCAGCGTAGGGTATTGGGGGCGCGATCACCTGAGCAACGAGGGTATTCCACCGGATGGCCTGCTACGGACGGCCTGGGGGGTTTATCCGGCTGGCGGGCTGTATGACAACAACGCAGGTGTACCGGTGTCTTTGGGCGCCGGAGCCGGTGGCGCGGGAATTCACCCAATACTGATGCGCTCCTTCGTCGACTTTATGCTGGCTGAATCTGCCCTGACGCTGGGTACGACCGGTTCGGCCCGCGACCTGCTGAAATCAGCTATCGAGAAGTCGATGGCCGATGTACGCACGATGGTACTTGGCACCACGGAAAGCAGCAAAATTGCGACGTACGAGTCTACTAATGAAATTAGCTGGTCTACTGAGGTAACGAAATACGTAAACGCCGTACTGGCCAACTACGACGCAGCTACGACCGACGATGCCCGGCTCAACGTGATCGGTACCGAGTACTGGCTGGCGCTCTACGGCAATGGTATCGAGTCGTATAATCTGTACCGCCGGACGGGCAAACCGGCGAATCAGCAGCCAGCCCTCGACCCGAACCCCGGTGCGTTTGCCCGCTCATTGTACTACCCAGCCTCGTATATCACCCGCAACGCCAATGCTAAACAAAAAGCCAGCGTAACGGTACCCGTGTTCTGGGATAACAACCCGACCAGCCTGCTCCGATAGGTCATATTCCCGATCAAAACGATTCGTATCTGTTCATGAAAAAGATCATATCCTTTTTGTTTGTCGGCCTCGCTATCACAGCCTGTCAGACAGACATCGTCAACCACATCGACGATAAAACGCTGGAAAACGGCGGCTACATGCGCACCGTTACCCCCTACCCGGTAGTCAACAGCACGTTCAGTGTCAGTAAAGCTAACCTGAGTGGTACAAAGATGGAGCTGGTAGCCGAAGCGGTTACGGCCAACTACGGCGCTCTACTCGAATCCTACGACCTGTCGATCGCCTTCATCGATGCGACACCGAGTAATGGCACCAAGAGCGTATCGGCCGTAGCGCTGAAATCGCTCACGCCAGCCAATTTCACCAAAGACGCCACGACGGGCTACCCCCGCGCAACGTTGGCAATCACGGGTACCGAGGCCCTGAATGCCGTCAAACTGGCCACTACCGACATCACAGCTAGTGATTATTTTACGGTAACAGCGGTTATGCGGCTTACCAACGGCAAGTCGTTTTCGGCGGCCAATACGGGAGCCAACATAACGGGGGGCGCTTTTTACAGTTCGCCCTTCACGTACCGTATCAACGTAGCGAACTAATCCACTACGAGTATATAAAAAGTCCGGCAGGCATAATGTCTGCCGGACTTTTTTGTTTATTCCTGTGCAATCGAGTCAGGCAAGGCATCCATTTAAAAAACTGTCTATACCATGACACGCTTCCCATTTGTCTTCCTGCTCTTCTGGCTGCTATTGTGTTTCGGCCAACCCCTGTTCGCCCAGCAGGTAATAGCACAGGACCTGCTGCTGCGTCAGCCCAATCAAACAGGGGAAGTGTTTACTGTGGTTGAGAAACAGCCATCGTTTCCGGGCGGCCAGAAAGCGTTCCGGCAGTACGTCAGGCGAAACCAGCTCTACCCTGCTGCGGCCCGAAAAGCGACCATTTCAGGCCGGGTATACGTGTCCTTCATTATCAACACTGACGGTAGTATACAGAACGTTGAACTGCTTAAAGGCATTGGCATGGGGTGCGACGAAGAGGCTATTCGGCTAGTTAACCATATGCCGAACTGGATACCCGGCAGCCAATCAGGCAGAATTGTTCGGGTGAAGTACAACCTACCTATCGCCTTCGGCGTTGCTGACTAAATCAGCCCGTACAAGTTAGCTATCCGCAGACTTGCTGTGGTGTCAAGTCCCCGACCTGACACACTCGCGACAGCCACCTGCTGACCTGTTACGTTCACAAAACCACTTGTTATTTCTTATAGCGCCAGCAAACCAACATAGCCTGTCAGGCTGGCTAATCGCTTTGACTGTACAACTCTCTACCTGTACAGTAACATCAAATACTGTACTCGCCATCCTACCCGATCTGACTTCCTACCGGTGTTCTATGATAAACCGTGACGCTGAATTTCCCGCTGGTACCGACACGCTAATGGCCTACATAAACCAGCATAAATGGTATCCGGCTACAACTGCCAAATCCCAAATCATCGATCGGGTATATATTTAGTTTACCATCGACAAGCCGAACGGCTTGTTCGGGAAATACCATGCTGGAAACCCAAAGCTATCGAGCGGTGAAGGTAAAGTTTAACATACCCGTCCTCTTCGGGCGGGGGAATTAACTTGGCAGGCCCTTGCGCCCTGCCTACCTTTGCGGTATGAATTCGCCCCTGCTACAGTATCTCGACAACCCAACTGGGCCGAGCATTCCTTCCCCCTGTTTCGTACTCGAAGAAGCCAAACTCCGCCGGAATCTTCAGCTCATCGACTCGGTGCAACAATCAGCCGGTATCACGATCATTCTGGCCCTGAAAGGCTTTTCGATGTACAGCGTCTTTCCGCTCGTACGCGAGTACCTAAGTGGTGCTACAGCCTCATCGCTCAACGAAATCAAGCTGGTCAACGACTACATGAACGTCCCGGCCCATACCTACATCCCCGCCTACCGCGACGACGAGTTCGATGAGGTACTGACGCGCAGCAGTCACCTGACGTTTAACTCCTGGAATCAGTGGGATCGGTTCAATGAGCGGGTGGCGGCTTACAACGCCCAACAGCAGACCGACGGCAAACCGACCGTTTCATGCGGCATCCGCGTCAATCCGCAATACTCGGAAGTAGCGACAGAGATGTACAATCCCTGCGTACCCGGCTCCCGGCTCGGCGCTACGCGCCACCAACTGCCCGATCAGTTACCCGATGGTTTGGAAGGAATTCACTTTCACACGCTTTGTGAAAACGATTCGTTTACGCTCGAACGGACGCTGACGGCGCTCGAAGAACGCTTCGACAAGCTGCTGCACCAGGCCAAATGGGTCAACTTTGGCGGTGGCCACCTGATGACCCGCGAGGGCTACGATACCGACCACCTCATCGGACTGCTCAAGGCATTCCGTGCCAAATACAATGTCGACATCATTCTTGAACCCGGATCGGCCATCGCCTGGCAAACGGGCATCCTCGTCTCGACAGTTTTGGATGTTGTTGATAGTCAGGGCATCGACGTCGCCATTCTCGATACGTCGTTTGCCGCGCACATGCCCGATACGCTTGAAATGCCGTACAAGCCACGCATCCTGAATGCGTACCATGAACCGGTAGCCAGTAAGCCTACGTACCGGCTCGGCGGCATGACCTGCCTGGCCGGCGACTTTATGGGCGACTACTCATTCGACGCACCTTTGGCTGTCGGCGACAAGCTGGTGTTCGATGATATGATTCATTACACTATGGTAAAAACAACCACATTTAACGGTGTCAACCTGCCCAGCATCGGTATCTGGAACGAAGACGACACTTTTTCACTGAAACGTTCGTACGGCTACGAAAGCTTCAAAGACCGGTTGAGCTAGTCACTACCCAGATAATGAAGCAAACGAACGCCCTGTCTCACTCACGGCCAGGGCGTTCGCTGTTATAGCACATCCCACCAGTCCGTAGATAAATTCGTATCCTTGGGCAGTTGATTGATTTGATCACTAGTCGACGGTTTCTGCCTAGGTAGTTCACTTGCCGAATCGAGAGCGGGCAGCATCAGCCTTTTGACCGTCTCTACCAGCCGCTTTCCCTGTTCCGGCTTTACCATAGCGACGAAATTCGCGTAACCCAGTACGGTATTCTGAATCTGGCCTTTACCCCACGTTTTACCTTGCCATCCCGACTGGTCAATCTGGTGCAGTAAGGCCCGAAACTTCCGCAGCATGGTCCGGTCGATACCTAGCTGGTCATTCACAACCAGGCCCGTCACACGCTGCTGGCTTCCCTTGCGCATCACTTGTAATTTGTCCGGGTGCAGCACAAATCCCTCCCCGTCGATCACTTGCCTGACCGACCAGAGCAACTGCCCCACGCGCCCGGCCGCTTCGCCAGATGCAGAAAAGGTTAAGTCATCAGCGTAGCGCGTGTATGTATAGCCGAATTTATCCGCAATGCCCCGTAGCCGATGGTCAAGGCGGTAGGCGATCAGATTGGTCAGCGCTGGGCTGGTCGGGGCACCCTGGGGTAGTACGCGACTACCTTTGGCAACGTAGTACGTTTTTCCATCTAACTCGATCATGTCGCTGTCAGGCTCCGTGCAAAGCAGCGCCAGGATGGTCGCTATGTTTTCGGCATATCCAACCATCACAAATAACCCTTTGACCCGCCGATAGCTGATACTGGGAAAGAAGTCTTTCAAGTCCAGGTTTACTACCACATCCTTGCCTGTATGTGGCTGCGCGTTGGTCACGATGGATCGGTCGCTTGTAAAGCCGTGCGCCTGTTCCGTAGGTTGAATTTTCCGAAGAATATGGTTCAGAATCCAGTATTGAGCCGTTTTCAGATACGGCATCGGTGCCGAAATCAAGCGTTTTCCACCCGATTTTTTGAGCAGGTAAAATCGCTTGTAATGCGACACCGTAGACACCGAACGATCGTACGCCAGAAAGCGCAACCGACTGAGCGTTACACCAATTACCTGAGCCAGCGCCAGTGGGCTGTCGAAATCCGGAAGGCCAAACCGGCGCAACTGATCGTTGTTGGCCGTTCCTGGCTGTAAACTGCCGGAGACGTTCTTGCCCAGGTAAACAACCGTCTGCTCCTGCTGACGTTTCCATTGCGCGGTCCGTTCCTGACGTTTCTGCTCGTTGCGTTGCTTCGTTTCCTGCTGCTTCCGTTTGGATTCGGCCATGCGGGCTTTCCGCATCTCGGCCAGCATGGCTTTCCGATTTTCGTACCGGCGCTGCTTCTCCAGTAATTCGTTTAGCTCTCGTTGAAGCTGGCCCTGCCGTTCGATGAGTTGCTCCGGCAGACTGGGTATATCGGTAGTCGGCTCCCAGAAGCCAAGCCGTTTCATTTCGGCCAACACAAACGAATCTTTTGAACCCAGCCCACGGATTCGGTCATAAATTTCCTGACGAGTCATGTTACAGGGGTGTTCCTGAGTTGACCGGTGCAGACAGACAGCGATACAGGCGGGGAAAACAAAAACGGTCAGACACGGCCTTCGAACAATCTCAGGATTACGTCAATCAACTCCCGGGGGGCCGTACTAGTAGCACCTTTTAGTCCGCAGGAGTCGTACCGAAAAGGTGCTACTAGTACGAAGCCCCCCACAGTAACGATTGCACGTAATGATGCGTGTGAAGTCAGTTGGCATGAACGACGAAGCATCGTTCTTTTCCCGAAGGAAACGCAAGGTCTTGTGCGTGCCTGACCGTTTGGACACTTGATTCCGCAAATTTATACCGAACTGGTTACCCTGCAAAGAGTCAACACACTATTTGTTTTGATTTACTTAAACGCATTTCATCGTTACCCAAACCGCTTATGTCAGTTGACTTCGACAGGCAATCCGTAGCGCCAGCATATGCTCACAAGGACCTTTGTGAAGCTTGTTCTGACCATAAAAATCACAATCACAGCTTCCTTTTGCCAGTCGTTCGTCAGCATCAATTACCAGGCTGGGGTTGTATGTTCGACTTTCGGTTCTGACAGTACCTGTTAGTCGTGTTCCTTCCGATTCAGTGGTTGCTATAACCTGAACAGTCTTGTCGTCGAACAACTGGTGCGCAGTAGCTTCACGCGGGTTGTCAAACCGTAGCTGTGCCATCGGTAATGGCTCCTGCGTTAGTTCCCGAACCCGGTAAACACCCTGCTGTACATCGAAAATGGCCCGCCCCGCCTGTGTATAAGTCCCGAGTGCGCCCAGCACGGTTTTCGTATCCAGTCCCATTCGTTTAGCCAGCACTTCGGGCTTTTCGTACCAGTTTTGTTTGAGCGTCTCAAATATCAGTTGGGCCGTAGCCGGCGACACGTCGGCACGCGGGGCCATCAGGTCAAAATTTCCCAGCCGCGACCAGTCATTGGCCGACCAGCCTGAAAGACCGAGCGTAAAGCTCATATCACCCAGATCGGCTATGTAAAATGAAGGTAAACCCGACCCCAACAGGTGAACCGTGAACCGGCGACTAACCGGAATCAATCGCTCCAGAATAAGCAATCGGCGACGACCCCAAATCCGAATTTCCTTGGCCGCTGTACCCTCGTAAACGGACCGGCTACAGACCAGTTCTTTGCCCCAGGGGTCAAACACCAGTTTGATCGGTTTTCCGGGTGTCAGCTGAAATCGGATGGACCTTGGTCCTGTTTTTTCCTTGAACCGACGCAGCAGCGAGCAAATACCGTACACGTCCATCGGATGCAATTCGAGCGTCGTCGCCGGCAGCGTCATAGCCGAACTCACCTGCAGAAAACCGCGCACCCAGCTATCAGGCAGATCGATTTTTACTTCTTTATACGCGTCTTCGTCAGTCGTTTGTACGTCGAAGCCACTGGGATCGATCTTAAAATCGGTTTCTTTATAGTCGCGAATTTTTTGAAACTCGTTGTAGAGCGCTGACGAGTAATCAATATTGGTGGTGCCGCAGGCGAATTCGCTGATGTGCTTGAACACGTTGTAGTTGGCCGACAGTTTTCCATACGACGATTCATCCTGCGAGAAACATTCGAAAAATACTTCATCGGGGTGTACCGTGATAACGGGGTCCAGTACAAACCAGGCATCCCGATCGCGTTCGTAGAGGTAGTTATAGTACCGTTGCCGTGCTTCGTAAAACGGTTTCATAACCCGATCCTGATCGCGGTACAATGACGTCAGTTCCGCTCTAACCTCAGCGATCCGTTCTTTCCCGTCATCGATCTGCTGATCGGCCATAAATTTTGATAGCCAGATCACTTCCTGCTGCGCGGCCCATTCCTTGTAGACTGTTTTGTCGCGCGGAACGAAGCGCATATCTGATACCACGACATCGTGTAAGGCCGAAATAGCTTCACGAAAAGCCAGTTTCCGATGCAGTTTCCCGACAAAAAACGTGGGGCTCCGATTGACATTGGGGGCAAACGACATACCCACCGAATTGGCGTTACTGACTATGGATGTGCTGCCACCGAATTTATAGTTGAAGCGCATGGTTTGTCTAAAATCAGTTAGACGTATACTTCAGAATGTTGCCAAATACGCGGTAGAAACCACCCTGCGCGGCTTCCTTCAATTCATCAACAACATAGGTGGTATTTTCCTGGCGAAGGTTCTTGGGAAACTGAACATGCCAGTCAGTATGAAAGCCTTCCGACACTGGCCTTACCCGTAGCTTTCCGCCTTCCTTCACACAATGTACCCGTATACCGCTCATAGCGGAGGTTGTTTCCAGAACAGCGGTATCGGTCGACGTGATAGCCGCCGACAGTTCTACAGCGGCTATTTTAACGTCCGTCACCGCCGGGGTAATTCCGTTTTGGGCGTCAGTAATCGCTTCCTGCCGGGCATCGATACAAGCTAGTGAGCCATCTGTGGTTACGACGTAGAGCCGTTCATCAACATACTGCATCGACAGGGCCGACCCACAGCCCGTAGCTAGCTTCCAGAGTCGGTTTCCGGCCGCATCGAAACAGTAAATGGCGGAATAGTTATCGCCGGCAAACACAAAATCACCATTAGGCGATGTAGCACACGAATACACGACGGCGTCGGTACGGTAATTTCGTACGTGCTCACCTGTCTTCGTGAACGCCTGCACTAGATTTCTGGCTGTGGCCGCATAAATTTTATCGCTTTCAGCCCAGCCGAAGAGAACAGATCCTTCCGTAGTTACTTTCCAATCAAATTGCCCATCAGGGCCATTATAACAAACGATTCCAGCCGAATCGCCACAAAAGACTTTGCCTCGTTCGTCACAACGAATCATCCAGGCGGATTTACCATCCTGCTGTTTATTCCACTGTTCTTCATCCTCGTAGTTGATGATCGTTGCTTTACCTGTTGCATCCGATACACCTAATAAACCATCGTTAATGTCGAGCCAGTAAATTTCAATTTTGTCATTGATTTCGTAGGACAGACGCGGGCGTTTACCGGTTAAATCATAGACGTTCCCATCATCGCAGCCTACGTAGATCCACTCATTATCGGCGACGATACACTTAACACCGTCGGGCAGCCGATAGTGTAAGCCAACTTCACCATCGTGGTTCAGTCGAAATACGTCGCCCCGTTCATTGCCAGCCCAGCAGGTGTGCTCGTTTACATAAATGCCAAAAGCAGCAGAACCCGTATTGAACCGCCAGATGATAGGCAGACTTTGCTTTACGGCAGCAGGCTTACTCGCTACGGCACGCCTTGTGACACCCCGTTTTTGACGCTGTCCCTGAACAGCCAGTGCGTAGCCTTTCTTTTGTTTTTCCTTAATTTTCTTTTCGGCAAATTTTGTCGCTTCGGCGGTATCACCGAATGAGATTGTTTGGCTTTGTCCATGATCGCCAATCCGCCCGAAGCGAATGGTCACAGCCGTTTGGTCGACCGTAACTTCATAAAATTTATGGGCAGCTCCCTGATCTTCCGAGAGTTCCAAATAATTCGTCAACATGATAAAAGGTGAGATAGGTTAAAAAAGGCTTACCGAATGTCCGGTTGATGCCGTCGAATTGGCAAGGGTAACTCGTTGAATTGTTGCTGTAGGTCCCGCATAATCTGAATACAACTGGCCTTGTCGCCAATGGCAGTTGTCGCCGACACATCGGTCAGTATCCGGGCAACGAAGCGGGCATTGTCTTCCGATTTGAGCCCCTCCTGCCGGAGAAAGGCAAAGACGCGGGTTTTGGCCGTTCGGCTTTGGTGGACGCGTAGCAACACCGACCGAAAGTAGAAAGTAAGCGCTTTAAGGCGGTCGGGCTGATCAGTTGCGTACCGCTCCAGGTAGTTGGTCGTGAATACCTGAACGGCCGCCGTTGGATGCTGACTTAATTTGAGCAGGAATTCCGGTCCGTCGTCATCCGTGAAGAAACGGGTGATTAGTTCGCGCCCAAACGCCTGAACATCGGGTCGTACCGAATCTGCAATGCCGATCAGCGTTTCCGGTGTCCAGTCAGTTTCGGTAAACGCATCGCAGAAAAAGTTCATAGCGGCCTGTCGGGTATCTTCCCAGGTAGCATCCAGTAGTCGGATTGCTTCATCACGCTCGTAGCGGATACGCGCCACGTTTTGCCGGAAGTAGTCCCAGCACCACTGCCTGACGGCCAGCAACTCGTGGTTGCCCAGGGCGATGATTTGCCGAATGGTGAGGTCGTGCGGATTCTGGTAGCGGTCCAGGATAAACAGGCCCAGTTCCTGCGCTGGTCGAAAATGAGCATATACCAGCCGCAGCGTTGTCGCCCGATCAAGTTTAGCTACCGACGTCAACAACGGACCACGCAGTAACGTTACCAGTTCATCGTGTATGCCCTCAGCCACTTCTTTTCGAATCAGCGCATGCAGCAACAGCTCGGTCAACTCATCGGCATACGTCGTGTCGGTTGTCAGGCCTGGCAGCATGCCCGCATACAATTGTTGTCCGGCCTGGCGCACGTCGACGTAGGCACTCACAAGCAGTGCCCCCAGGACAGATGCTGAAGGTCGACTGTTTTTCAGAATCAGCAGCCTGACCGCAAACGCCTGAATGGACGCTACGGGCCGTTGAAGCAGTTCAGCCACGACCTGCTGGCTAAGCAACGGAAGCGCATCGGCGGTGTACCGAAGTAAGCTTTGCGTCGCATCGCTGATGAGCGCATTGGTTTCGGGCGTATCGTTGGTCAGGGTGAGCAGCCTGGCAACTGCTCGTCCAATCAGCACTTGTTGCTGCGTAGCCGTTAACGTTACGTTGGCGAGCAGGCGATTCATCCAGCTTCTCAATTCGTCATGGGGTGAGAAAAGCATCGCTATAACAAAGCCAGAGTCATCGACGAAGGGTTGGCTGTTTTGCTGGATCCATTCTTGCCCCAGTTTACGTACGTCGGCAAAGGGACTGTTCAACAGAAGCAGTACCAGCGAACGATCGGCTCCGTGTGGCAGTCGGTTACGCAGTATCTCGACACCCCACCGGGCCGGAATTTCGAACGCCGAAGTTAGCAGTTGCTGCAACAGCTGATCGTCTATTTTCTCCTCAAGCGCGAGGTAAGCCGCATGCTGACGCAGGTTCTGATAGGCAAACGCATGAACCTCGTCGACCCGTGCCCGTAGCAGCAGTTGGACATACGCCTGAGGCATCTGATCCCAGAGTTCCGGGAAATACTCGTCACGAACCCAGGGCGCGGGCGTGTCTACGTGTTCTGGGGCCGTACCGGTCGTCTCCTTGCTCAGTAACTGGGAAAAACGGCTAAGCAGATTGGTGAATAAGCCCGCTTCTGTCGGTTTGGCAGCCGGTTGCGCATCTGCCTGGACCTGAGTGTCGTACGGCACCAAGTCACGATAGTGCCACAACCCCAGGTAGTTGATTTCCAGCTTATCACTTCCACCGTACAGAATCCAGTTCAACAGATAAGCGTTGTCGTAGGCTGGGTATTGACGGGTATACAATACGCTTCGCTGCTGCGTCTGATCCCACCTATACGTAATCTCGTCGTGTGGTGGCCGGTAGTCGGTAGCTTTATCGTACGACAGCAGTATAGCCGTTGCCAGCCGTACGTAGTCGACGTTTTTCTGTTTGCCAAACTGATTTAACGTCCGCAACAGCCGTTTCCGCAAATAATTGCGGGTTCGGTTAGAATACGCCAGCCGACTCTCCGGCTTACGAAGTTCCGCCTTTATTCGAACGCGCTGGCCCAAAGCCGCAATGTAGATCGATGGATCGTTACTGTCCTCATCGTAGTAATAATAGGCTGGCTTGTGGAAGAAAGACATCGTTCGTTCAAAACGATAGGCTAGTAAACCCTGAACCTCAAAGTCATCACGCAACTCCGCCATTTTCAGTATGTGCCGAACATGCCGGAACCAGCCTGGCTTCAACATGATAGTGCGCAGTACATTTAGCAACGGCGTCCGAATAATCGGGTTACTCAATGTCAGCGTGTACAAGTCTTCCAGCAAGAAATAGTCCGGCAGGCTTTGGTTCTGCACGCTACCCGCCAGTAACGCTGTCAGCGTCGCAGCATCGGGCTCGGTAATGGCCTGCCGAACAGACGGTGGTAACCGACTTTCAATGTGTTGATTGTGCGCCCGCAATTCATCGTCTTTCAGTACATGCAGCAAGGCTTCGGCCGCCACGCGCCGGATTTTATCAGAATACTTCTGGTTTGAGAAGTAGACCTGAAGCGTTCGGGCAGCTTGTGGATCGGCGCAACGTCCTAACGCCCAGAGTGTGGCATAACGCTGCATTTCGTCGCCCCGGTCGACCAGCCGAATCAGGAAGGGAATGGATTCGGTGAGCCGAAGCTGTCCCGCCCGCCAAATTACCCGCGACGGTTTCCAGGCCGTTCGGAACGCCGTTTGTCCACTGGCTAGTGCACTCAGTCGTTTCAGAATAGCCGCTTCACGGGTCTGCGGTTTCGAGTCATCAACTACCACTGTAGGCATAGGCTGAAACATCTCATCTTCAGACTGATACCCTTTTTTTCGCTTTTCGACTTCCAGGCTGCTAACGAAGTTCTCAGCGGTCACCAGCGATACGGGCGCGGGTGTTTTGGTTCCTTCTTTCAGCGTAGCCCCGCGTCGGCCAAAGCGGAAATTAACGACATATTGGTCAGCGCCAACGTCACATAGATCGACCTCATAAACCTTATCGGAATTACCTTCCTTAAAGTAAAGTTTAATCTGCTTGATCAATTTCATATACTATAAATCGGTGTGGGCAACGTAGCGCAATGTAACAAATACGGGGCTATATATGTTAATTCTACCATCCGAATAGGTTTGTTATGACAACCGTAGACAGACAAACTCAGCCCGCCAGAAAGCCTGAACAGTTGTAACGATTTACACTATATATACAGCTTTATTCATGTGCTATATGTCGCACTAATTCTCAGTCAAAAGTGGTGTTGCATGCTTGTGAATGCCATTTTTAACTGGCGATTGTCATCAGGCTGAGAACCCGTGGACTAATTCATTCGTCAGCTTGTCCTACTGGTTTCCAGGTGCCCCTCGCTCCTAATCTGTGTGTTACTGCTACCTGTAAACAGAAACGCCCTGCCAGCAATGCCGGCAGGGCGTTTGGTATCAAAATAGCCGCTTAATACTGTGAGCGGCCTTCCGATTGCGATGAGTCCGAGTCGGCAGTGCCGCCCGAAACACCCATGCCACTGACACGCGATGCATTACTACGCGACGGCTCCGCGGAGGAATTGTCATCCTGTGAACTATAGCCACTATCCCCTTCCGCTTCACCCGCCCTGATACCCCCATCGCTGCCTGTCGTATCGTCCATATAATCGATGTCATCGCCGTCGTCGCGCGTACCGCCTTGACGTTCAGTTAGATCCTCGTCGTCGCGCAGGGCAGACGCACCGCTCCCACTGCGCGACGACTCCCCACCTACCGTACTGGTGATAGGCGCTTCGCCACCGGTAGGAGCCGGATGACCCGTACCGCCAATCTGCTGACTCAGGCCGTGAATCGACCCTGCCAGTGTAGTCAGGGTCGATTTATCATCCGCATCGACAGTGTCCGCTAGCCTTTCGGTCTGCTGCGACAGGTTTTGGAGCAGATGCTGTACCTGCGTCGTGTCGGGATTCCCTTTCGCTAGTTCTGAACGAAGATCATGCAGTCCGGCCAGTACGTCGTTTCCTGTCGATGGGTCTGCTTTCAGAAAACTGGTCCAGCTGTCGATCAGGGAAATACCATCGGTCATTGATACGCTGTTGGCATCGCCCCCGAAGGCTTTCTTCGTCAGCGTGATCAGGTTTTCGGCATGTTGGTCAAGTGCCATGGTTTCTAAGGGTTATGCTTGTGATGCAAGGCGAACAGCCTGCTGATGTAAATTTTCCAATACGGCAATCAGTTGCGCGAGTTCAGTCTGCTCCGCGCTGGCTTCTGCAGTATCAGCAATAGCGCGGGTTTTAGTTACCAGTTGCTCGAGCAGTTCGGCAATGCGCTGATTATTGGGCCGGTTGTATCGTTGGGCAGTATCGATTTCGGGGCGCAGCATTTCCAGCGTTGCCTGAATGTCCTGCGCCTGCTCGGAGCCCGCATCGTTGACCCGGTTCAGCCATTTGTCAATAAGCGATAATCCTTCTGTACCGGTCGTCGTATCGATATTACCGTCCAGCGTGTTTACCGTCTCGTCAATAAGCGAGAGCTGGTTTTTGTCGTTCGAAATCATAGCGAAGGTTCGTCGGATTCGTCGGTTTGTTCGATCTGTTGCCCAGACTGCGGTTCGGCCAGTTTGTCGGCAAAGGTTTTCAGCACGGTCGATACGTTACGCAACTCGGCGATATACTCGCTCGCGGCTGCATTGTTGGCCAGGTCGATGGTCATCCCCGACAAGCCATGCATCAGGCCGTCAATTTCGTGGAGATCGTTCTTGTAAATAGCGTCGCGCAGTTTCTCAAGCGGCTCGGCGACCCATTGTGTACTGACATTGGAGCGAACCAGGAAGATCCATTCCTGCACCAGATCGGCGCCCTCGTCGGGTGTAGTGGCGGATAAATCACCACCCAAAACAGACAGGGTACGGTCGACCATACTGTCTATTTTTTCTTTTTCCTGTGACATAACGTTGCTGAGTTTGTATTGAGACAGAACCGGCAACAAGGGCAAATGTTCGGCGGATGGTGTGGTTTTCACCCAATGGGTAGCGTTCGGTAAACTACCTATTCTCGGGCACACATTGGCCGGAAGCGAACTATGCGAGCAGGAGCAAAATTGCTGTAAAACAAAAAACCTGCATGCCAGCAAGCGTGCAGGTTTTTAAAGACAGCTAAAGTATTACTGCTCAACGCAGTAAGGTGACAAATATACGACTCCGCTGTCTATCGCGAAGCCGTTCACTTTATTTTTTCTCAAACTCCCGGTGATAGGCTGCGTGGTACAGCTCCTCTTCGGGCAGACTTTTGAAATAATCGTACGTAATCCGCAGCCCTTCCGAGCGAGACACTTTCGGCTCCCAGTCGAGAATAGCTTTGGCTTTCGTGATGTCGGGTTGGCGCTGCTTCGGATCGTCTTTGGGCAGGTCTTTCAATACCAGCTTCTGGGTTGTACCTGTCAGTTTAATGATCTCTTCGCCGAACTCCTTAATCGTGATCTCCGATGGGTTACCGATGTTGACCGGATACGCGTAGTCGCTCAGCAGCAGGCGGTAGATACCTTCAACCAGATCGTCGACGTAGCAGAACGAACGCGTCTGACTCCCATCGCCGAACACCGTCAGGTCTTCTCCGCGCAATGCCTGACCAATGAACGCAGGCAATACCCGACCGTCGTTCAGGCGCATACGCGGCCCGTAAGTATTGAAAATCCGAACGATACGCGTTTCCAGTCCGTGGTAGGTGTGGTACGCCATCGTCATGGCTTCCTGGAACCGCTTGGCTTCGTCGTACACACCACGCGGGCCAACCGGGTTTACGTTACCCCAGTACTCTTCGGGTTGTGGGTGAACCGTCGGATCACCATAGATTTCCGAGGTTGACGCGATCAGTACACGGGCCTTTTTCACCCGGGCCAGACCCAGGCAATTGTGAATACCCAGCGATCCCACTTTCAGGGTCTGAATCGGGATTTTCAGGTAGTCGATCGGGCTGGCCGGCGACGCAAAGTGCAGGATATAATCCAGTTCACCCGGTACGTGAATGAACTTCGATACGTCGTGGTGGTAAAATTCAAAGTTCGGCAGCTTGAAAAGGTGCTCGATGTTGCGGATGTCGCCTGTGATCAGGTTGTCCATCGCAATTACGTGATACCCTTCCTTAATAAACCGGTCACACAGGTGCGACCCCAGAAAACCGGCTCCACCGGTGATAAGTACTCGTTTCATTTACTATGTGGGTTTGTAGTTTGTTGTTCGTGGTTTGCGGTTCTGTATAGGAAATAAACTCCGAACAACGAACTACGAACCACAAACTAACTTATGCTTTCTGCTCGATGGGGGCCGTAACAGCTTCGCGACCAACGCTGTAGTAGGTGTAGTTCAGTTCACGCATCTGATCGATTTCATATACGTTACGACCATCGAAAATGACCCGGCTTTTCATCAACAGGTTCATCTTGTCGAAATCGGGCGTACGGAACAGCGGCCACTCAGTCACGACCATCAGCGCATCGGCGTCGTCCAGCGCAGCATACTGCGTGTGGGCGTATACGATGCTGTTGCCCATAATGTTACGCACGTTTTCCATTGCTTCCGGATCGTACACGGTAACTTTTGCCCCGGCTTCCAGCAACGCGCGGATGTTATCGAGCGCAGGTGCTTCGCGAATATCGTCGGTATATGGTTTGAAAGCCAATCCCCATACGGCGATGGTTTTTCCCGTCAGATCACCCCCAAAGTGGTTCATCACGTACGGCAGCATCTTCACCTTCTGCTTGTCATTAACCTCCATTACCGACTTCAGCACTTTGAAATCGTAGTCGAAATCCTGCGCTGTTTTGGCCAGTGCCTGCACATCCTTAGGGAAGCAGCTACCCCCATAACCGATACCAGCAAACAGGAACCGCTTACCGATACGGCTGTCGGTACCGATACCGCGACGAATGTCGTCGACGTTGGCACCGGCCCGTTCGCAGAGGTTAGCGATTTCGTTCATAAACGTAATCTTCGTCGCTAGGAACGCGTTGGCGGCATACTTGGTCATTTCAGCCGAACGCTCATCCATGAAGATAACGGGGTTACCCTGGCGTACAAGCGGAGCGTACAGACGGTTCATCACGGTTTTAGCCCGCTCTGATTTCGTGCCTATGACAACGCGGTCCGGCTTCATGAAATCTTCGACGGCCACACCTTCACGCAGGAATTCGGGGTTCGACACGACGTCGAAATCAACCTTTGCATTGTCGGCGATGTGCGCGTGTACTTTTTCGGCCGTTCCGACCGGTACAGTGCTCTTGTCGACGATCACCGCGTACTGACTCAGAATCGGGCCAAGGTCCGACGCTACTTTCAGTATGTATTTCAGATCAGCAGAGCCATCTTCACCCGGCGGGGTGGGGAGCGCCAGGAAGATCACTTCCGCGCCTTTGATGCCTTCTTCCAGATCGGTCGTGAACGTCAGCCGACCCTGTTCAACGTTGCGGTTGAAGAGGATGTCCAGGCCGGGTTCATAGATGGGAATAATACCGTTGTTGAGCTTCTCAACTTTCCGTACGTCGATATCGACGCAGGTAACCTGATTGCCGGTTTCAGCAAAACAGGTCCCCGTCACAAGTCCTACGTACCCGGTTCCTACGACTGCCAGTTTCATATAAGTTTGTTAAAAGTAATGCCTCGGTTAGGGCTACATTGGCCAGTCGCCCAACTGACTGGTATGCGCAAAAATAGGAGTTTTTTAATAATCGCTCTTAGTAAGTAGTTTATAGTGACTAAGCGGTTCCGTTCAATATCGGATTTGTTGCCAGCTCTACCCCCTCAAATTTACGCGCTGGTAAATAAAAAGGGCGTTGCCGATGACGCTAAAAACCGAATTATCAATCGCTAAACTACTTTTCAGCAGGAAAATATTCCTATTCCGACATAACTACAGTACAGTGCAATTCTGAGCCCAAAATAGTTTGCAGCATCAATGATTTTTTGCATATTAGGGTATTATCACTTCATCAATCCCAACTCGTACATGGTTAGCGAAATTGCAGAAAACCAAGAATTAATAGCCCAATCCGTACGTGATTTAAGCGAGCGGCTGATCCGGCCGAACATACGCCAATGGGACGAAAGTCAGTATTTCCCAGCCGACCTGTTTCGGCAACTGGGTGAACAGGGATTGATGGGAATGCTAGTCCCCGAAACATACGGCGGGGCAGGCCTGGGTTATCGCGAATACGTAACGGCAATCGTCGAACTGTCGCGGGTTGATGGGTCCGTTGGCTTATCGATGGCGGCTCATAATTCCCTTTGCACCAATCACATTCTGCTGTTTGGCAATGAATCGCAGAAAGAGCAATACCTGCCCCGACTGGCAACGGGCGAGTGGCTCGGTGCCTGGGGCCTGACGGAACCGAATACAGGCTCTGACGCAGGAAACATGCGCACCACGGCCGTACGCGACGGCGACGACTGGGTATTGAACGGTGCCAAAAACTTCATTACGCACGGACGCAGCGGTCAGGTTGCCGTTGTCATTGCCCGCACCGGCGAACCCAACACCCCGCATAACGCTACGGCCTTTATCGTCGAACGAAACACAACCGGCTTCGCGGGTGGTAAAAAAGAAGATAAGCTGGGTATGCGGGCGTCCGAAACCGCAGAACTGATTTTTACGGATTGTCGTATTTCGGATAGTCAACGGCTGGGTGCCGTTGGCGATGGCTTCGTACAGTCACTGAAAGTACTTGACGGGGGCCGTATTTCGATTGCAGCCCTTAGCCTCGGTATTGCATGGGGCGCGTACGATGCAGCCCTGGCCTACGCACAGGAACGGCAACAGTTCGGCCAGCCTATTTCCAACTTTCAGGGCATCAGCTTCAAACTGGCCGATATGGCAACGGATGTGGAAGCGGCTAAACTGCTGACTTACCAAGCTGCGGATCTGAAAGATGAAGGCAAAACGGTCACCAAGCAGTCGGCGATGGCCAAACTGTTCGCGTCGGAAGCGGCCGTACGGGTCGCTAATGAAGCCGTGCAGATTTTTGGTGGCTACGGCTATATCAAGGATTTCCCGGTCGAGAAGTTCTACCGCGACGCCAAACTCTGCACGATTGGTGAGGGTACGAGCGAGATTCAAAAACTTGTCATTTCCCGGCAAATATTGACGTAGAGGAAAGAAGCAAGAAGAAAGAGAAAAGAGGTGAGAGACGTAATTTATGGTTGATTCAACGAACGCTTTTGAAATACTTCGCTGATCAACAGACCTGAAAGGTTTCTGAAAACCTTTTAAGCCTAAAAAAAGACGTTAGCCAAAAAATGCTGTACAGCCCGAGTCGGGTAAAGCATCTTTCGGCTAACGTCTTTTCTCTTTCTTCTTAAAAGTTCTACGCCGTTTTCTGCTGACCCTTGATCAGCGCAGCGATGCCAAGAACGATAACAGCACCAACGAACGAGGTCAGAATACTGTCCAGAATACCTTCGGATTTCCCGAAGATCAAGCCACCTACGAATCCGCCGACGATACCTAGCAGGATTTGTACGATCAGCGAAAACGAAAACCGCTTAAAAACCAGGTCAGCAAGCCATCCGGCTACTGCCCCGACGAGAATAGATACTAAAATGCCCATAGCAGTAAGGTGTGTTTAAAATTGGTAGACAGCCTTATAACACTGACTACCCGGCATTGTTTAAGCAGGCTTTAATCCGATAACAGCCAGCATTCGACCCGTTTGCCCCTGTTCGGCCCGGTAAGAAAAGTAATCCTGATTGTGAAGTACGGTCGAAAAAGGCGAGACATCGATCTGCGACGCAGGTACACCCATCGCCACACATAACTCGACATTCGCCCGTTTCAGATCGGCGCAGGTACGGCCCGTTTGCGGGTCAGTCTGCAACAGCGACGGGTCGAACTGCCCGGCAACGTCCGGGCCGACTTCGAATGAAGTTTCATCGATACACGTACCGATATAGATAAGGCAGTCGACCGGGCGGGTGCCAAACTGTTGCTGCATATTCGTCAGGGTAGTTTGCACAATCCGCCCAACCGTACCGCGCCAGCCCGCATGCACGGCGGCTACCGCCCGCTGTAGCTTGTCATAAATTAGAATGGGTACACAGTCGGCAACGGTGACACCCACCAGCAAACCGGGTTGATTGGTCATCAGCGCGTCATACCCATCGTACCGCCCCGCTTCGGTTGCGTGCAGTACGGCTGTCCCATGTACCTGATACGACGATGCGAAGCCCAGCCCCTCGGCACCAATAGCCGAAAAAAAGTGGAGTCGGTTTTCATCGACATTAGCACGCACGTCGTCGGTATTGATACCCAAGTTCAGCGAAGCAAAGGGTGCCGGACTAACGCCCCCATGCCGCGTACTCTCAGCAGCGATCAGCCCGTCGACAGACGCCAGTAGTTCCGGGGTTCGGTAAAGCGGCAGCAGTTGCGCTTCAGTCGGGATATAGCTCATCATAGTCCGAATATACAACGTTCAGCCCGGTTCACCGGCAGAAAAACCACTCATCCCGATTATAAACCGTTCCGGTAGTTTGTAATGCATAGTACTCATCGTGACCTATATCTTTGTTTCACCAATCAGCAAGTAAAGCACATAAAACATAGTCAACCCCAAAAACACACAACACCATGAAAACGCTCGTAAACACCCTGCTCATTGCCCTGACCCTTGTTTCATCGGCTGCTACGTTCAGCACTGCCAAGCCTATCGTTCGCCCGGTTAAACAGGCGGCTGCCTATGAAGTCGGCATCTACACAGCCGTCGATGGCAACCTGCGCCTGGCCCTCGACAAACAAAAAGGCGGACGCGTAACGATCTGCATCAAAAATGCGCAGGGCAGAAAACTGATCACGGAGTACGCTGGCAAAGGTGAAACCAAGACACGATATAGCTTCAATGTCAACGAGTTACCCGACGGCATCTATAGCGTCGAGATTTCAAATGGCGTTCAGACGACGACGCACGAACTGACGATCGACACCCCTAAAGCTGAAGCACCATCACGGCAAATCGCCCTGAATTAATTCGCTACCCACCTTCACTGACCCGATCCGCCGGTTTACCGGCGGATTTTTTTGTTTATCACCCCATCTATACAGCCATACCGGGCGAAATGGCGTTATTACAGGGAACGCATATAATCCCTCCTATGGCTAAACTACCTCCCCGCAACTACATCATCTTACCCCGCATGGGCCTCCGGTTTTCCGACACGCCCACCACCACCAACGAGACGCTCAACAGCCTGAACATCAATACGCGACTAAGCGACGTTCTGTCGGTCGACCCGACCAATCAGGCCGTTGTGCTTGATTCGACCAGTAAGCAGGGCGCCAAGCTGGTACAGCTCTCGGACGCGGAAGTGCCGCTGCTGCGGGCGCAGTTGCCGGGTGTACTGATCGTACCGGAAGTTTTCTATTACCCCCAACTCTTTCGGGAAACCATTCGTACAGTTGCCCGCCCGTTGCAGGGGCAGGCAAAGGTGGCCCTGAAAATTCAACTGGTCGAAGCCAAAACCACGAAGCCTGTAGTCGGTGCGACGGTCGTTGCGTTCACGAATTTTGCCGACCGAACAGGTGAACAGGCAACATCAGACGCGAAAGGGGTTGTGGCCTTCAAGAATATTACCAACCAGACCATCGACCAGCTGTATGTCTATCCGAAAGTTGGGTACTGGAGCTACTGGAAGCAGAAAGTGACGCTCAAAACCGGTGATAAATTACCTATTCAACCCGTTAAACTCGATTATCAGGACGCAAAGTCGTTTTTCTACCCCGCCCCGGCCGACGGCGAGCCTGACGGCACCGGACTGACAGTTGGGGTAATCGATACCGGAGCCGGACCGCACCCTGACCTCAACATCGCGGGCGGAGCCTGCACCGTGACGGGCGATGACCCAAAAGACTTTGCCGACGTCGATGAACACGGGTCGCATGTATCGGGGATCATAGCGGCTCAGGGTACTCCCCCAACGGGAGTGCGTGGCGTTGCACCCGGTGCTACGCTACGGGCGTATCGCGTCTTTGGCCGTAACAGTCAGGGGGCGTCGAACTTCGCTATTATTAAAGCGATTGAGCAGGCGGTCGCCGACGGGTGTGACATTCTGAACATGAGCTTGGGTGGTGGTCCAGTGGATACGGCGACACAGGAAGCAATCACGTTTGCCTACCAGAGCGGGACGATCTGCTTTGTTGCGACGGGCAACGACGGTCGGCAACCGGTTAGTTTTCCGGCGTCTTTTTCGCTGTCGTTGGCCGTCAGTGCGATGGGTCGAAAAGGCACGTTTCCCGCTAGTACGACCGATGCACCTAACGTGGCCGCTCCGTATGGTACCGACAAAAAGAACTTTATCGCGGCCTTCTCGAATATTGGTCCGAACGTCGACTTTACAGCGCCAGGCGTAGGTATCGTCTCGACCGTACCGGGTGGGTATTCCCCCCTGAGCGGTACGTCGATGGCTTGTCCGGCGGCAGCGGGTGCGGCCGCCCGGTTACTATCGGGTCATGCCGATCTGCTGGCTATGCCCCGCAAGGCAGCCCGCGCCGACGCTATGATTCAGCGGCTGGCGCAGTATGTCCGACCAATGGGTTTTGGCCCGACCTTCGAGGGCACCGGTATGCTGCTCCTGCCCGACGGAACAACCCAACCCACGATTTCCTGACGAAACGGATTATCCCCGGCTTTCTACTGCCGGGGACAACGCTGTCGCTTACCATCTTTATCCCTTTTCTTATGGCACGCTACGTATTTGCCTTTACTGGCCCGCTTCCTTTACCGGCCGACGACCTGCGGCTAATCGAGCAACAAACCAGGCTGGTCGATACCAGCCGCAGAGCCGTACTGGTTGAGGCTGACGCAGAACAACAGATTCAACGCCTGGCACAGCAGCTTCCCAACTGGACAGTCAGCACTGAACACTTTATGCCGGTTCCTGGTACCCAACAAACGATTCAGGAAAATCTAACTTAATTTTTAGTACCCAACCAAGATTTATTTGATCCTAACCCAGCCCAACTAGCACGATAAGTAAGATATTGCCGTGCCTGACTGGCTTTCCTTTACTCCATGACGATCAATTCGCCGTTTATCTCCCCTACTGCCTGGTCTGACGCGGCCCAACTACCAGCCTTCTGGGCCGAACTTTGTCAGACGTTACTGCCTCCTTATATCAACACCTGCCGCTGGTTTGCGGGTAAGGCCCGGCAACAGACGGGCCTGCATATACGGACGGTCATGCCGTTGTCGATAGACGCCGAGTCCGGTAAGATCGCGTACTTGACTATTCTATCAGTGAGTTATGCTGAAGGGGCGCCAGAAAGCTATCTACTTCCGCTTTCATTCGTTTCAGATCGGGCCACACAGGGGCGGCCATTCAGCGTAGCCGACGTACCGCAAAAAGGCCGTATCGGCGACGTACAACTGGCTGGGCAGGCAGGCTTACTGATTGACGCTATTTACGATGAACGGTTTCGCAGCGCCCTGTTCGAAGCCATTTATGCCAGCCAAGTAATACCCATGCCGGAGGGACAGGTCCGGTTCCAGCGGGGACAGGGTCTGGAAGATGGTGACGACAAGCTCCCCTCGCGCGTGCTCCCCGTCGACTCGAGCAATTCAGCGCTGGCCTTCGGCGACAAATACTTCATGAAGCTTTACCGCAAGCTATTTCGCGAGACCAATCCCGAAGTCGACATGGTAGCCTTCCTGACCGACGTGGGACATTTCCCGAATATTCCCGCTTTCGGCGGCAGCTTCGTCTGGCAACGAGACGGTATTGCCGATGTAACGCTAGGCATGGTGCAACGTATGGTGCCCAATGACAAAGACTCGTGGGGACAAACCGGCGACTACCTCAACGATTTTCTTTATGCCGTGCCCCAGCGGTTTTTTACCATTCGAGAAGACGTTTTCGAGAAAGTAGCACTACTGGGTCGGCGGACGGGCGAAATGCACAACGCGCTCTACAAAACGGGAGCCGATGCCGCTTTTGCCCCCGAACCGTTCACCGATGATTACCGAACATTCATTATCAACCGCTTCGAGTCGTTGCTCGAACAACGGTACACGCTGCTGATCGACAAGTATACCGAGCTCGATCCGCTGGCGCAGCGGCTGGCCTGGGTGTTTATGGAAGCCCGCGAGATGATCGACGCCTTCATCAACGACTTCCGTACCCGTCCGATCGGTTCACTGCGCACGCGTATTCACGGCGACTACCACCTGGGGCAGGTGCTAGCCACGGAAGACGATTTTGTCATTATCGACTTCGAGGGTGAACCCGAAAGCAGCATCACCGACCGCAAAATCAAGCATTCGCCCCTGAAAGACGTAGCCGGCATGATTCGTTCGTATCATTACGCGGTCTGCGCCAAGCTGTTTAACTCGGCGGAAACTGAAGATCTTGATCCGGCTTATCTGCAACGTGTGTCGGACCGGTGGTTTCATCTTATCCGCGACACGTATCTGGAGGCTTATTTCGACACGTTCGGGAGTCCGCATCCGCTCTTCAAAAACAACAACGAGACCAACTTCCTGCTGTTGATCTATCTCCTGGAAAAAGCAGTGTACGAACTTGGCTACGAAATCAGCTACCGACCGTCATGGGTCAAGATTCCCCTAAAGGGCATCATCGACGTCATCACGGAGATTGAGAAGATCCGCATCAGTGATGGCTCGTCCCAACTGACTGACATCCCCATGCTACAAAAGGGCCTGCTGAAATAGGGCTGTATAGCCTGGACGTTCACGTCAGTAGGTTGCGACAGCGACCGATAGAGCTTCCGTCAGCAACAGTTGACCTAACGGCCTCCAGACGTGGACGTCTGGGCTACACTCCCAAGCTACACCACTCAACCAACACCCATGTCGTCACTACATACACATACCATCCTCATCACCGGAGCTGCTTCGGGGATCGGGCGGCAACTGACGATTCAGGCGGCCGCTACCGGTGCGCCGGTCATCGCTACTGATATCAACCTCGACGGACTGGCGGAAACAGCACGGCTGGCCGGCGGTACCGTAACGACCCACCAGCTCGACGTGTCGGATGCTACGGCCATCCGGCAGTTCGCCAGCGACACAATTCCCATATTGAATGGGCGTCCGCTATTGCTGGTCAACAATGCGGGCGTTGCGCTCGCCAGTGGCCCGTTTTCAACTACCGAACTGGATGATTTCGAGTGGTTGCTCAGTATCAACCTTTGGGGTGTCATTCGCATGACGAAAGCCTTTCTGCCATACATGATCGAGCAGAACGCCGGCCACATCGTTAACCTGTCGAGCGTGTTCGGGCTGGCGGGCGTGATGAATCAGTCGGCCTACTGCACGGCCAAATTCGGCGTCCGGGGCTTCAGCGACGTACTACGCATGGAGCTGCTCGACACACCGATTCGCGTCACCTGCGTACACCCCGGCGGCATCAAAACCAACATCGCGGCCAGTGCCCGGCAGGGTATCAACACACCGGTGACTGACAATATGAAGCAAACTATCGTCAGCAGCTTTGAAAGAGCCGCCCGCACCACGCCCGATGAAGCCGCCCGACAGCTATGGCGGGGCGTCGGACAGGATAAAGCACGCGTATTAATCGGAGCGGATGCCCGGCAAATCGAATGGGTAACGCGGCTGTTGCCCACTCGCTACGTGACCATTATTCGCAGTAAGATTGACCGCACCTTCAATACGGAAGGCTGAGATTTTTCTAACTTTCCGCCCGTTCACCGGGTTCAACCAGTAACTCCGAATCGCTACCTAATGGCAAAACGTACGACTAGCACTACACCTGACAGCACTCAGCCTGACCCGCAGACCGAGTCTGTTCAGCCCTCTTCCACCAGCGAAGCCAAACAAAAAACGGCCCGCAAATCAAGACCCATAGACCCATCCAAGGTAACATCACCTGGCCTGGACGCACCCACAGCCGAGCTTTCCGCTCAAAGCACACCTGCCCTACCCGCCGAAATGGCCGACACTACACAACCCGCGGCTTTCGAATCGACGGGTACCTACTCCCGCTTCACTGATTTCGACGTCCACCTGTTTCGAGCGGGCAAGCACCAGCGACTCTACGAAAAGTTTGGCTCGCACGTGGTTGAGCACAACGGCGTAACCGGTACATACTTCGCGGTTTGGGCACCCTCTGCCCGATATGTTGCCGTCATCGGCGATTTCAACGGCTGGGATAAAGGAAGCCACGCGATGAACGTTCGCTGGGACTCTTCGGGCATCTGGGAAATCTTCGTTCCCAACATTGGCCGGGGTACTACTTATAAATACTTTATCGTCCACGAAGGTGGTCGCGAACTGGAGAAGGGCGATCCGTATGCCCACTACTGGGAAGTACCGCCCAAAACGGCATCGCTGGTTTGGGATACGTATTACGAGTGGAACGATCAGGACTGGATGGCGGAGCGGGGCGCTAAAAACTCGCTAAATGCGCCTATTTCGGTCTATGAAGTTCACCTGGCGTCATGGCGTCGTGACCCGGGCAACCCGGAGCGCGAGTTAAGCTTTGGCGAGATTGCCGATGCACTGGTACCATACGTGCAGGAGATGGGTTTCACGCATGTCGAGTTTATGCCCGTCATGCAATACCCGTATGCACCCTCGTGGGGCTATCAGATCACGGGCTATTTCGCGCCAAGCAGTCGTTTCGGATCACCCCAGGATTTCATGCGTCTGATCGAACGGTTCCACCAGGCGGGTATCGGCGTGTTGCTCGACTGGGTGCCCAGCCACTTCCCCGGCGATGCCCACGGCCTGTACGAGTTCGACGGATCGCACCTCTACGAGCACCCGGATATGCGGAAGGGCTACCACCCCGACTGGAAGAGCTATATCTTTAACTACGGTCGGCCGGAGGTACGTTCGTTCCTGCTGTCGAACGCGCTGTTCTGGCTCGATC